>NZ_JH815204.1:0-300000 GCF_000296465.1 Barnesiella intestinihominis YIT 11860 | reverse complement strand
GAAGTAAATATTTTTTAATTGATATCATACTCTTTTTACATAGCTGATAGTTGCCATAGAGTACACCGGTAGATTGCTATTTGATTCGTAGTGACACTGTTTAACAAAGAATACTTGCTTCTGAAATCCGTTTCGCCTATCTTTGTAAGAGAAGTTTTGAAAAATGATAAGGATAATATTATGTTGGCATATACATACGTTAAACCCGGTAAGTTTGAATTGCAAGAAAAGCCGAAACCCGGGTTGAAAGATTCGCGCGATGCGATTGTGAGGGTGACTCTTGGAAGTATTTGTACCAGCGATCTCCATATCAAACATGGTAGCGTGCCGCGTGCCGTACCGGGAGTAACGGTCGGGCACGAGATGGTGGGTGTCGTAGAAGATGTGGGAGAAGATGTTATAGGTATTAAGCCGGGAGATAGGGTTACTGTAAATGTCGAAACTTTTTGTGGCGAATGTTTCTTCTGTCGTCGTGGGTGTGTCAATAATTGTATGGATCCCAATGGCGGTTGGGCTTTGGGGTGTCGTATCGATGGCGGTCAAGCCGAATATGTTCGAGTGCCCTATGCCGATCAAGGTTTGAATCGTATTCCAGATACGGTAAGCGACGAACAAGCTTTGTTTGTAGGCGATATTTTGGCAACCGGTTTTTGGTCCGTACGTATTTCGGAAATTACATCGGAGGATACGATTCTGATTATTGGAGCCGGTCCTACCGGCATTTGTACCTTATTGTGCGCTTTGTTAAAGAATCCCCGGCGTATTATTGTTTGTGAGCAGTCCCCGGAAAGAATACAGTTTTTGCAAGAACATTATCCCGACATATTGGTAACTACTCCTGAACATTGCGAGGAGTTTGTTCGTAAAAATAGCGATCATGGCGGTGCTGATGTGGTTTTGGAAGTGGCGGGAAGCGAGAATACTTTCCGTTTGGCTTGGAAATGTGCTCGTCCCAATGCTATTGTAACGATCGTGGCACTTTACGATAAACCTCAAATTTTGCCCTTACCCGATATGTATGGAAAAAATCTTATCTTTAAAACCGGAGGGGTGGACGGTTGTAATTGTGCAGAGATACTTCGCTTGATAGAATCGGGCCGTATAGATACCGCGCCGCTCATTACTCACCGTTTTTCATTGAATGAAATTGAGAAAGCTTACCGTATCTTTGAAAATAGAGAGGACGGAGTTATCAAGGTTGCGATAAGAAGTGTTTGAAAATAAGATGAGTCTTTGTATAAGTTTGTAAAAAGATATTGTATTCTAAAATTATAGATTTTAGTCACAAAAGATACTTAATGGCTTAAAATTCTATAATTTCTTGGGCCGTGATTCCATTATCAAGTGCTCTGCTCAAGATAAAACTCGGCTAAGTGAAGATCTTAATGTTACAATAACTAAAACTCAGAAATAAGACTTAGACTTAAGTTCTTCAAAGGATACACCCAAGCCTGAAACGACTTTTAAATACCAGCATAACTTTGATGTAGGACGTGAGAATGCCAGGATTGCTACCAAAGAGGTTCCTAAATTGGATCCGTTTGTGCTGGCTTGGAATAAGCATATTGAATCGATTTAGTTATTTTGCCCTTTAAAATACAGTAGACGGGCTCAATGTGTTTAACTCTGATAACACTATACCTCGCCAGTGTCTTTATTTACATCTTCTTCACAAGTAGAATTGTACATTGTTAAAAATGAGAAGAATGAAATAACCTCATTTATAGGACTAAGTAATGACGGAATCGAAATATTCCCCGTCACAAGGCCGAGAATTAGGACAACAAGTTGTAGAATAAGAATATCCATCGGATAGATACGAACACAATATAAAAGTCATTCGATTCTACTGCACTTATCTGTTCCAAAATAATCGGTCGGGACAAAATCGACCTTTCGGGAAAGCTCTACCCTATATTACACCTAGTCATTAAATCGATACGATTATCGCTTATTTCATAAATACGAAATAAACGGCAAGAACAAGGCAGCCGAACGCCGCAATATGGTTCCAATGCAACGACTCTCCTTTAAAAACTACGACCGAAAATAAAGTGAATATGATTAAGGTTATTACTTCTTGTATTACCTTTAATTGCATAAGACTAAACGGTCCTCCATTCTCTCTAAATCCCAATCGATTAGCTGGTACTTGGCAACAATATTCGAACAATGCTATACCCCAACTAAGCAATATCACACCATAAAGCGGCCAATTATTGATAACCTTCATTTCTTGCAATTTCAAATGCCCATACCAAGCCAGTGTCATAAACACATTAGAAACAATAAGTAATCCTATCGAATATAATCCTTGCATTGCGTCTTATTTTGGAGTGCAAAGTTACACGAAATAGCAGTAAATAGAATAAATTTCATAGGTCAAATTTATCAAAAGCTGTACAATAAAAGTCCCCTTCAAAAATTATTTCCCCTCGATATATTATCTCTATATTCACATAATATAAAAAATAGGCTATACTTCGGTAAAATCAAAAATTTGATTTTGTCATCAATTATATTATCTTTGTAAAAGTATATAGTAAAACATTGTATGAATAGAACCCATATTGAAACTTTTTCATACCAGTTATCTCCTCAATACTATTTTAACAGACTGCTGAAAATCTGGTTACATAATAATTGGGGGTGGCTTCTATCTTTTTTCCTCCTTCTCGTGGGGCTATCCATTCAAAACCCTCTATTTATTTATGTAGGACTTATCATTTTATTTTTGGTATTTCCTATGATCATCTCTTACCTGTGGTTCGCTTATGCTCTACACCCCGATTGCCGTATGTCCATACTTTCAAAAACAGTCGAAATAAACAAAAACGGCCTTTCTTGTACTTTCGACGATGGACGAACAGAATCCATAGTATGGGAACGAATTACCCGTATACGTTATACCTCGACAGACATTATCTTCCACTTATCAAACTATATTTTTTTCATTTTACCATACAATTCGTTCAAATCGAATGACGATTTAGAATACTTCTTAAAAAATTTTCTCGCTCTCAACATTCAGAATAAAAAATAATTGTATATTTGAGTACAATTTTTCAAACATGAAAATGTTCAGACAAATTCTAAAATATTCATTTGCAGTCCTAATTGTCTTCTCGACAATCTTCTCATCGAGTGCACTGACGCTTGACGAAGCACGAGAGTTGTACAAGGCCGGTAAATACAAAGAAGCCGCTCCTGTATTCAAGGCACAACTGAAACGCCGCCCCAATGATGGATCGTTGAACCATTGGTATGGAGTATGCCTTTTTCACGAGAAAAAATATAACGAAGCTGAAAAATATCTGAAAATAGGGGCTAAACGTAAAGTTCTCGAATCGCCTCACTATTTAGCAGACATGTATATGGCTCAATACCGCTTTGAAGATGCCATAAGCAGTTATGAAGAATATACAGCTGCATTGTCCAAAGCGAAAAAACAAATACCCGATTCTATCGGCAAAGCCATAGCTCGTGCACGTAGAGCGAAATTAATGTTGCAATATGTCGAACGGGTACAAATCATAGATAGTTTGATAGTTGATGCCGATTCGTTTTTCAAGTATTTCAAAATGTCCCCCGAATCTGGACGGATAGGAACGAATAAAACACTAGGCATAGATATTCCCGAAAACACGATCGGCTATATTCCCCAACGCGGAGACAATGTATTTTTCGGATATCCCCTTGAAGGTAAAGGATATGAATTATGTACAAAAAATAAACTGATAGAAGGGAAATGGAGTGACATCATACCGTTACCCAATGGTGTCAATACAGAACAAGATGAAGCCTATCCATTTTTTCTCAACGACGGAGTTACACTCTACTTTGCCTCAAATGGAGAAGGTTCGATCGGAGGATACGACATATTTATCACCCGTTTAAATCTTGAAAATAACACCTACTTGAAACCCGAAAACGTAGGTATGCCTTTCAATTCGATATACAACGATTACATGATGGCAATAGACGAAATGTTAAACATCGGTTGGTTTGTATCGGATAGAGAACAAATTCCCGGAAAAGTGACAATCTATCTATTTATCCCGAATGAGAGCAAACAAACATATAACATCGATGAAATCAAAACCGATATCAAATCGCTAGCTCTGATTCGATCTATTCGAGAGTCTTGGCCAGAAAATGCAGATTATACCGATTTATTGCAACAATTGGACAATATCAAGGAACCCCAAAAAGAGACTCGCCCCGATTTCATCTTTGCAATTTGTAACGGAATCCATTATACTAAACTTGACCAATTCGTCAGTCTTGAAGCTCGCAATCTATATGTAAAGTCCAAAGAATTACGTAAGAATATCATTCAAATAGAAACTAAGCTCTCGGAACTGCGATCTCAATATGCTAAATCGAAAGGCACAACTTTAAAAAGACTATCGTCCGAAATTCAAAATTTGGAATCGCAACTACTCACACTCTATCCTCAACCGGAAAATTACGAAAATCAGGCTCGAAAGATAGAACTCGATAATTTGCAAAAGGAACATAGATAGAACCTAAATCTAAGAAATATGTTTGATATATTAGCTGTTACACTACTAATAATATTAGCGCTAGTTCTGGCGGTACTGGAAATATTCTTTCTTCCCGGAATTACCATCGCAGGTATATGTTCGGTCTTATTTTATGGAGGTGGAATTTACTATGCCTATTCGGCCTTCGGGACAAATGGGGCTGTAATAACATTATTCATTGCAGCCGTCACTACTATTGCTGTCATCATAGGATTTATGCGATCCCGAAGCTTGGACAAAATGTCTCTGCATACCGAAATAAGCTCGGTAGTACCCTCCCCGATAACCCCTGATATTAAAGTCGGTGACATGGGAGTAACACTAAGTAGACTAAACCCTATGGGAAAAATCATCGTGGGAATCCACACCATCGAAGCCCGCGCAGATAATGAACTGATTGACGAAGATACACCTGTAAAAATAATCCGCATAGAACCCACGGTAGTCATTGTTTGCAAAGAAACAGAAAATGAAAAAACAGGGAATAATATAAACACTTCTAAACAAAAATAAAATTATGGTAGGATTAAGCGTATTTCTTCTAATTGGCATTATTGCCATACTCGCTGTATTCTTTTACTTCGTACCTTTCCTTTTATGGATTTCGGCACGAGTATCGGGGGTAAGAATCTCTCTTATCCAATTATTCTTGATGAGAATCAGAAAAGTACCGCCACAAGTCATTGTTCGAGCTATGATTGAAGCCCACAAAGCCGGACTTAAAACAATCACGCGTGATGAATTAGAAGCTCACTATCTGGCCGGAGGTCATGTAGAACGCGTCGTACACGCACTCGTATCCGCTTCGAAAGCTAATATAGATTTAGGCTTCCAAATGGCTACCGCTATTGACTTAGCCGGACGCGATGTATTCGAAGCCGTGCAAATGTCTGTCAACCCGAAAGTTATCGACACACCGCCGGTTACAGCCGTGGCCAAAGACGGTATACAGTTAATAGCCAAAGCTCGTGTAACAGTACGGGCAAATATTCGTCAACTAGTCGGCGGTGCAGGTGAAGATACCATATTGGCTCGTGTAGGAGAAGGTATCGTGTCGTCCATCGGCTCGTCCGAGTCCCACAAACAAGTTCTTGAAAACCCGGATTCCATATCCAAACTAGTATTGAAAAAGGGGCTTGATTCAGGAACTGCATTTGAAATCCTCTCCATTGATATAGCCGATATCGACATCGGTAAAAACATTGGAGCCACCTTGCAAATGGATCAGGCACAAGCCGATAAAAACATCGCACAAGCAAAAGCAGAAGAACGTCGGGCCATGGCTATCGCTCTCGAACAAGAAATGAAAGCCAAAGCACAAGAGGCAAGAGCAAAAGTAATCGAAGCCGAAGCCGAAGTTCCCAGAGCTATGGCGGAAGCCTTTCGTTCGGGAAATCTCGGAATCATGGATTATTATAAAATGAAAAATGTCGAGGCAGACACAGCCATGCGTGAATCGATAGCCAAGCCATCGAGTAAACCCGAGAAATAACGAAATCAAGTAATTAGAGAATGAATCGGACATTATAAAAATGTGTATACTCCAAGTAACAGAAAAAAAAATACTTAGATATACGAAACTTTTTTAGTCCGACGATTGTTATATAAGTAACAAAGAAAAATAAATAATTATGATTTACGAATTGCCTCCATTACCTTATGGTATTAATGATTTAGCCCCTGTAATCAGTCAGGAAACGATAGAATACCATTACGGTAAACATGAACAAACTTATATCGATAACCTAAATAAACTTATCGAAGGAACACCCTTCGCAGACAAGCCTCTCGAAGAAATCATCAAAGAAGCCGACGGAGCTCTATTTAATAATGCCTCCCAAGCATGGAACCACATATTTTATTTCTTCACATTCTCCCCGAATGGGAAAAAAAGTCCACAAGGGAAGTTGGCAGAAGCTATAAATAAGAAGTGGGGAAATTTCGAAAACTTCCAAAAAGAATTTGAACAAGCAGGGACTACTCTATTTGGATCTGGTTGGGTCTGGTTATCCAAAGATAAAGACGGAAATCTGGTTATCAGTAAAGAAAATAATGCGGGCACTCCTTTGACCAAAGGACTTACTCCTTTGTTAACGTTCGACGTATGGGAACACGCCTACTATATCGACTATCGCAACAGACGAGCAGAGCAATTGCACAACCTCTGGAAAATCGTCGATTGGTCGGTTGTTGAATCAAGATATCTATAATTCGCATAGTCGCGCGTGAGCGTAACTCTATCTAGCACTTTAAAATAAGCATAATGTGATGAATTCTAAAAAAGAGATGCTGCGTGAGCAGCGTCTCTTTTTGCATTTAAAAATTCAAAGATAAATTCATATAGACAAAAAAAATCATAGTTTTTCTATACATTTAATGAAAAATTCATATATTTACTTTTCAATTAGATGTAAAAACTTTATTTTTACTTTATAAATCACAAAAACCAAAGGAGTAAAATGGCTACAAAAAAATTTATCCTTGCAGAAAAAGACATACCACAAGCATGGTATAATGTCATTGCAGACATGCCCAACAAGCCAATGAGTCCATTAAATCCGGCAACCAAATCTCCCCTAGCCGTAGAAGACCTCTATCCGATTTTTGCAGAAGAACTCTGTAAACAAGAATTAAACACTTCCGACGCATGGATAGAAATCCCCGAAGAAGTACGCGATATGTACAAAATATGGCGTCCTACTCCTCTTGTCAGAGCTTTGGGGCTCGAAAAAGCATTGGCCACTCCTGCACACATCTATTTCAAGAACGAAAGTGTAAGCCCTGTTGGTTCTCACAAACTAAATTCGGCCATACCACAAGCCTACTATTGTAAAAAACAAGGTATAACCAACATCACAACCGAAACCGGAGCAGGACAATGGGGGGCTGCACTCTCTTTAGCCGCAAAAGCATTCGGATTGGAACTTGCAGTCTACATGGTTAAAGTGAGCTTCCATCAAAAGCCCTATCGACGTTCTATTATGCAAACATTCGGCGCACAAGTTATTGCTTCACCCAGTATGTCGACCAAAGCAGGACGTAAAATATTAACCGATCACCCCAATTATCAAGGAAGTTTAGGTACGGCAATATCTGAAGCGATAGAATTGGCAATGAGTACTCCCAACTGTAAATATACTTTAGGTAGTGTACTCAATCACGTATCTTTACATCAAACAGTAATCGGGCTAGAAGCTGAAAAACAAATGGAAATGGCTGGCGAATACCCCGATATTGTCATCGCTTGCTTCGGAGGTGGGTCCAACTTCTCGGGAATTTCATTCCCATTTTTACGCCATAAATTAAAAGAGGGAAAAGACATTCGGTTAATCGCAGCCGAGCCTGCCTCCTGTCCCAAATTGACCAAAGGAATTTTTCAATACGATTTTGGAGATGAAGCGGGCTATACACCTCTACTGCCCATGTACACTTTGGGACATAACTTCTCCCCGGCCAATATACATGCAGGTGGACTACGTTACCACGGAGCAGGAACAATCGTCAGCCAACTGAAAAAAGATGGCCTCTTGGAAGCCGTGGACATAGAACAACTCGATACATTCAAAGCAGCTACATTATTCGCTCAATGCGAAGGAATTATCCCTGCCCCGGAATCTTCTCATGCAATAGCCGCCACTATACAAGAAGCATTAAGAGCAAAAGAAGAGGGAAAAGAAAAATGCATCCTCTTCAATCTATCCGGCCACGGGCTCATCGATATGGCTGCCTATGACCAATATTTAGCAGGAGACCTTCTGAACTACAATTTACCAGAAGAAGAAATAGCTAAAAACATCAAGGAGTTAGAAAAAATAATTTAGTCATTCATCTTCAAAACAATAACAATCTTATTCGAGACACTGAAAAAATTTCATACCGAAAGTTTGTTCAATAAAAACAAATCGGTTATATTTGCATCGCTTTTCAAAAAGCGAACGGCGGTTTAGTGTAGTGGCCTAGCACGCAACCCTCTCACGGTTGAGACTCGGGTTCGATTCCCGGAATCGCTACAACAAGGAATGAAACCTCAAAAGATTACGTATTAAGCTTTTGAGGTTTTTCTTCCCTAAAACAGGGCTAATACGGATCAAAAGCCCGCTCGTGTTTAGCGAATCACCCCAGATTCGTTAAATAAAAAAATGCTTAAAAATACGATTCCCGCGCGGATTGATTTTAACATTGACAATCTGCCACAAAAATCCACAATCGACGAAATAATAAGTTTTACATACCCAAGGCTTCGTGAAAATGACCCTGCCTGGTATGTTGAGTTTTACGCTTTCGACCCAGTTAGAGGGAAAATGAGAAGGAAGCGAATAAAGATAAACCGATTGGCGACAAAGAAACAGAGGCGGGAGTATGCTGCAGGTCTGATTATCCGGCTTTACCAACAACTTATCCGGGGGTGGAATCCCTGGATCGAGAAAGAATTTAAGGTTGCGATATCGTTTGATGATGCCATCAAACGATATGTGGAGAATAACAAGAAGATGTACTCCGATGGGATTTTCAGAAAAGAGACATACATCAGCCACGAATCAAAGATTAAAAAGTTGGTTGCCTATAATCAACAGAGAACCTCACCCATCATCTACCTCTACCAGCTGGACAAACGATTTTGCAACGATTTCCTCGATTACATACACTTGGAACTGAAACTGTCCCCTCAGTATAGGAATAATTGTCTCACTTTTCTCAAAGCTTTTTGCTCCTTTTGCGTAGAAAAAGGACTTATGAACGAGAATCCGGCCTCCGGCATAAAACCTTTCAGTCGAAAATTATTCCAGAAAAGGAGGAAAGTTATTCCTCCCTCTGTGATTCGACAGATAAGCGAATATTTGATGTCGAACGACAAACACTTTCTTTTATCGTGTTATCTCTTATACTACTGCTATATTCGTCCCATCGAACAGACCCGGCTGAGGCTTCGATATTTCAACGTTAAGAATTGTACCTTGACAATCCCGTCCGAAGACAGCAAAAACAGAACGACACAAACTATAACTATCCCGAAAAAGGTAATGATGTTCATGCTCGACTTGGGGGTATTCGACTACCCTCCTCACTATTTCCTATTCTCAAACAACATCATGCCCGGCAACGTGCAAGTAGACCGACGGCTCATAACTATTCGCTGGACCCGCCTGAAAAAAGAATTGAAACTCGACAAAGATTACACATTCTACTCGCTAAAAGATACAGGAATCACCGAGATGCTGGACAAAAAACTGAGCAACATCTCGGTGAGAGACCAGGCAAGACACAGCTCACTGGCCGTTACCGATGTATATACCCGCCACCGAGACAATGCCGATAAAGCCATTCTCGACCTCGACGGGACTCTTTAATCGGTTCGATAGAACGTCCCCTTCAAGAGCTGCGACATACCATATTCCGTGAATGTGGCCGTGATTTTTTCACAGATATACGGCTTACCTTGAATAAAGAACAAAGCCCTCACAGGCGGAATTTTGTTCGCCAAAAACTGGAAATTGTATTTTTTGCCGCTGTCGATCGGAGAGTTGAAATAGGAAAGGTCGCTAGGATCCCTATTTAGACGCATGCTATACCCAGTCTCAACATAAGTCCAGTCTTCATTCGTAGATATTTTGTCGATAATTGGACGCGGCTGCAGCCCTTTGAAATAATTCGTACCGTCCCAGAATGCGACAAAAAGTTGAGAGAAGTATGCCCCACTTTTTTCACTCTCCCCAGATTCGAGTAGACTTATCGGTAAATACTCAGAATTGCCATCTGTTTCTCCATCATTGAAGTCGAGCTCTAAAAACAGACATTGCCCTTTACTGGTTTCTGTGTCATCTATCCAGGCGGGGACAATCCCTATCTCTATGCTATCGCTTTCCTCATTTGTACCGATGCGTTCTCCAAACTGGTTTATCGGTTGAAGAATGTTCACATACTGGTCATAATAGGTATCAGCCACTGGATCATAACAGCTCTGAGGTATAATCTTTACCGGTCTAAATACGAAATAGGTATTCAAAGACTCGACATATAAGATTTTTCCCAAATTTGAATCAGGATACTCAACCCCGACAACGGTCTCCTTCAAGTTTTCATTGGCCTCGATTAAATCATTCAGAGTCTCATATCGGACAATCATCTTCTCATGATTTTCCACCAACCAGTTACACGAGTAGAATTTCCACATTTCATGGTCGCAATCGGAATATCTCAAAGTAGATACTCCCCTGTATGAAGATTCCCCCTCGGAGCTAACCTCTACCGTAAAATCGTCGGCAACATGGTTAAGGGTTATACTGGTATTGAAATCCGAGTCATTAGCGATGAAATGGAATGTCACTGTCTTGCCCCTATGGTCAACGTCAATAAATGCCGACAGAAAGTTCTCCAAATGTTCAAAAAACTCTGTCACAGTCCAGTGAGGAAGGGCTTTTGCTATTTGGGGCATATCCCAGGCATACGGGAGCGAATTGCAGACTATGAGATGACGATATGTCGACCTCTCCCATTCCCCGAAATCATAACTATAACCTAATACCTCGCAAATTTGTTTTGCGATGAATAGCAAATATGGCTGAAACGATACCCCCTTGGTGTCCGGATGCCATTTATAAGTGCCATTTTCATATACGACCTCATTTTGTATATTCCCCGAATAGTTGTTGACCCAGGGCAAAGATATATAGTTTTTCATGCGGTCGATGCTCCTCCAAAGCCATTCTGGAGGTGTATTACTCATATTCACATACTCATAATCGCCCAAGTCGAGTTCGTTGATGTATATTTCGTCGAAATCACCGATGAAGTTTTGGGCGCTCATTCCATCGAGGAATTGCCCTTTGATTTCGGATTGCGACACCTCGACAATAGCGAGAACCCCCATTTTATAGAAATCGGTATCCCGTAGTTCACAGGCGAAGTTCACTTTTTCGATATCGACATCTTTCCGATACAAAAGCCCGAATATCGCCCGATTCCGAGGACAATCGACTATGGGGAAGGTGATAGACAAGGTGTACTCGTCGGAACCAGAGAAAAGCCTGTTTTCAGCGATAAACTCGAAGGAGGTTCCTTTCTTCAAGAAAGCCTCTTTACCCTCTACGAATATTTTCATTTCCTGCGTGATTTAGGGGTTTTGTTTCTGATCAAACGATCGTATTCGTCCTGAGCCTTCTTGATGCCCCGGTCGCCGGTAACCGTGTTGACCGTGACGAAGGGCTCGTCCAGTCGGTCACCCAATTTTTTGAGAACCGCAAAATATGTGGCGAGCAATACGCCTGTGTCCGGGGAGTTTCCTCCTCCATCAGGCGAAGGGGCTGGTAAGCTAATCGGCGCGGGGAGAGCAGACACTCGACGGATAGAGCCGATCGTGTTGGTTCGCTGCGCATATTCGAGGGCATCGATGATAGGACGCGTTACCGGCGAAGTCACCAGTTTCTGACTGGCGACCCACTCGCCGGCATGGACGATACCGGCCGGCTCGTCCACCGGGCCGGGGCGGGTGAATCCGCCGGCGGCATACCCCTGCGCTTCGGAGGCCTGTTGCTGTTTCTTTATAGCCGCGATCTGCACGGCGCCGGCAGCTACGGCCATGGCCGCCGCAATAGGAGCCATGATATATCCGACGATGGGTATCGCCGCAGCTGAGCCATAAGCGGCCAAAGCGTTCTGAGCAGTCTGCGCCACGGCTTGGATCACCTGCATGGCGAACATCTTGCGGTTCGCTTCGTTCTTTGCCCGGGCTATCTCATTCTCTCTATCCTGCTCGAGCTTCTTGACTTTGTAAGTATTTCCTTCGGCCAACGAAATCTCTTTGTCGTAGCGTTTCTCGATGGCGGCGGTCTCCATCTCCATATTCGACTGGACTATCGAGGATATTTGCGAGAAGATAGCCGACATTCCCGACATGATCATACCGAAAGAGTCGGTCACGGCTTTCCCGCCGTCGCTTTGCAACCACTCGGCCAGCTCGGCGTTGGCTTTCTCCATGGCATTGAAACTCTCCTCCGTAGTCTCTTCGAAATACTGCTTTTTCAATGCCTTTTCGGCGATGGCAGAGGCTTCGATGATTTTCTGCCTTTTAGCCTCGTCGTTTCCGGCCGCGTCGAGCATCTTCTTCGTCAAGGCATTCAGAGAATCGATTTGCAGCCGATACTGCTGCTCCCTCTCTTCGGCCGACATAAGGGATATCCCTTTGAAATACTCCTCATAAAGAGTCTTCTGCCTGTCTTGCGTCTCCTCGAATTTGGCCAGCTTGTCGGCTTGCAGTTTGTCGGTAATCTGTTTTTCAATCTCGGCGCGCTCCTGGCTACCCTCGGCATACAACTCTTTGAGCCGGTTGAGATATGCTATCTCCGACTCGAATTTCATTCGCTGGTAAGTCTTTTCCGAAATTCGGCCTCGCATATAACTGTCGGTATCGGCAGCATCGCGTTCCCGGCGTTCGGCTTCTATCTCCTCTCTTGCGGCATCGAATTGCTCTTTATTCCGCTGTGTCACCTCCTTTTCAGTGAGTTTGTCGAGCTCGCCGACGATATCGGCTATCTCCTTTTCCGTGGCCTCTGCGTTCTGCAACTTTTTGAGAAGATACTGTTTATCGAGCTCTGCTTTTTTCTCGATATATTCGTTGTAATCCATCAATCCGGTAGCATAGCCGGCGAGAGCCTTCGACTTCTCGATCGACAGCCAGTCGTCTTCTGCTTGAAACTTATTTCTTTCCCCGCTTTTCCCCGCACTACCGGAAGCAGAAACAGAACTCATATTTCCACCGTCTCCCTGCCCGGCGAACACATCGGTCAAAGATATACCGTACTCCTCGGCCAGTTTCTTATTGGCCGCTTGCAGCTTAGTCAGCTTGTCGTTCGCTTCGGCATACGCTTTCCACGCTGCTTCCGCCGCCTTCCGTTCATCGTCGGTTCCGGGAGCCGATTTCCTTACCATGACATTCGACAAAAGCGCCGACTGATCTTGCGCATAACCGCCTCCCATGGCCGACGGGCTTATGTTGTATCTATCGATATATTCCTGCCTCCGCTTCTTCGCCCGGTCATAGGCTATGTCCGTATCGACAGCGTTTTTCTCCAACTCCGGCATGGATTGTTCTATCTCAACGATTTGCTCGGCATTCCTCTTTATCAAATCGGCCGCGGCCTTCGCCTTCGCATTTTTCAGAATCGAATCGGTCAATTCATCGTATTTGGCTTTGGCGTCTCCCAACATGATTTGTTCGGTCGACATTTTGGAAAAATAATCGGGATAGAGCGATTGCAACCGGCGGGCTGCCTCGATTCGTTCTTCCTTCGATCGGGCTTCGTCGACGGCTGCCCGATACAATGCTTGCAAACGTGCGAGTTCCTCCTTCGATGCCGAGGCGGCAGCTTCCGAGACATCGGTGATGCTTTTCTCGTATTCCCGCTCGGCTTTGGCGGCCTCGGCCGCCGCCTCACGAGCAGATTTCATCTTTTCCCGATAGGAAAGCAAGGCTGCGACTCCGGCCGACAAGGCTCCTACCAATATCCCGACAGGCGACATTTTGGTCGTACGATTGAAGGCCTTCATCACGACATCGGCTTTGCGGACCTGACCTTCTAATCTAAAATAGGCGTATCTGAGCAATAGAACGATACCTCTCCCTGTCGCCGCAATCGAATTTCCGGCCTTCTGCGTCGCATTCCAAAGATTTTGAGCGACGGTACTCGCTTTCACGGCGACCGTATATCCGGCTATACCGGCCGCCACAGAGAC
Organism: Barnesiella intestinihominis YIT 11860; assembly: GCF_000296465.1. NCBI lineage: Bacteria > Pseudomonadati > Bacteroidota > Bacteroidia > Bacteroidales > Barnesiellaceae > Barnesiella > Barnesiella intestinihominis. The sequence goes on along the minus strand of NZ_JH815204.1, from coordinate 285,724 downwards.
GATCAAGGCTCTATTCTCTTTCATAACGGAGATAACCTCCTTAAATACCAGGAGCAAGGCCGACGCACCGGTAATCGCATGGCGCATGACAGGAAGCAGATCTTTCCCGAGCTCGACCGATAACTCGTTGAACGACTTTTTGGCCTTGTCGAGCTGCGCCTGCACCGTATTATTTTGGACATTAAACTCTGTAATGGCCGATGTGCCTTCATCAAATGCTTCCTGAGCCAGCTTTTGCTCTCTCCGAACCGATTCGATATTCCCGGCCAGCACCGACAACACGCTGGCCGCCCGTGATCCGTCGAGCTTCATCTCGTCGAACATCGGAGCCAGCGCCTGCATGCCTCCGGCCTTACCGAGGGTGTCGAGCAGTTGCAGCAAAGCCTCGTTCGCATCCTCCCTCACCAGCCGGGCGAACTCTTTCACGTCGATGCCTGCTATGCGGGCCAGTTTCCCCGGATCCTGATACATTTTCATGATAATGCCCTGCAAAGCGGTGGCCGACATCTCTACTTGCTGGGCGTTCTGGTCGAGCACCGAAGCGTAACCCATGATTTTAGGGATACTCATATCGGCCTGTTTACCCACACCGACCATACGGTTCTCGAAATCTACCAAATAAGAAGCCGAAGCGGTGGAGTTTTGGGAGACTTCGTTGATGGCAGCGCCCACGGCCAGCATGGCTTTTCCCAAGCCCATTCTCTCGGCATCGCCGTAAATCGACGAAAGTTTTCCGATATCCCGGGTCGCCCCCTCTCCCAATTCGTCGAGGGCGACGTTGATCACATCGGCCGCCTCGACATATTCGATAACCGCCTGCTGCGAGGCGATTCCCAGTTTCCCGGCCTCTTGGGCAAGTTTGTTGAGCTGCTCGCGAGACGAGCGTGTATCCATCGTCTTGAACGATTCGTTCAGTCGCTCGACCTCTTCCGTCGTCATGCCGGTGAATTTGCGCACATTCGCCATTTCGCCTTCCATGTCCGCATAACTCTGTACAGCCCGCCTGCCGGTAATAGTCAAGCCGGATATCGCGGCCATGGACATCGTAAGGGCGCTTCCCCAGTCGTACATTTTTTTGGCGAACCGGGACCACAACGACTCATGTTCTTTCATCGAACCCTTTACGGAGTTCAATTCTCTTTGCACCGCTTTGATTTTTTCTATCTGGGCATTCCATGCGGCCGATCCCCGCTCGATATTGTCGAGCTGCTTCCGGAGGGTAGATAGCGTTTTAGAGAGCTCTCTCGGGGTAGCCCTGTCGAGACGGCGCATGACGCTCTCGGCTTGCTGAGCCGACGACGACATCTCCCTAATCTCCTTATTCGTCTTTTTCAGCTCCTTTTGGAGCTTGTTCATCTCGATTTTGTCTCCGGTATTCCGGGCACGGGCCAAAGCGTTTTCCAGATCCTCGGCTCTCTGCCGAAGAGCCTTCAAGCGATCCTCCGCGTTCTTGCCGTTCACCTCCAAGGTGATGGAGGCCGATGTTTCGTAATTGCTCATATCCGATTAATTTTTCACGAATATGGCTACTCCCGGCGAGAGGGAAAAAGACACAAAAAGAGCCTCGGGAAGATTTCCCGAGGCTCCGATAAGAATTCTATTTCTACAACAACGATTTACGAACGACGAGCTTTCCTTTTGAAAAAGCGAACGAGGCGACTGCAAAGAGCGGCTATCGCCGTGACCGAAAAAGCAGCTACCACGATCCAATATATGTACGACAATACAACGCTAGCCGCCGTGAATGCTCCAAGAGCTATAATTATCACGAACAAGATCACAAATCCTAAGGCCTCGATTATAAACATATTTCCTCCTTTTCTTCGAAGATACGAAAAACTCCCGGCATTCGCAAGCCGGGAGCAAAAAATTATCGCGCGGTCTCGTCCTTCGTCGGCCGGAACGTCTCGATATATTCTTCGAGCATCTCTTTGAAGGCGAACAACTGCGGCTCCCTGTCGAACCATACGAACGACCGGGGCAATCCGGAGGATTCGACCTCTATCTCTACCGACGGCGATTTCCCCGGTTCTTCGGCCGGGTAGCGGGTGATCCGAACGACCAGGTCGTCGCGGGTGAACTCGATCGTATGGCTTTTCATCGCGCACCTCCTTTCTCCGTAAAACGGGAAGTAATGTCGGCAACGCCCCGATAGGCGTAAGCTGCCAATGCGAGCACCGGCAAGGCCAACAGGGGCTCGCCGGTCGACAGGGCGAGCAACAAGACAAACAACGAAGCGACGAAACGGACGCTTCGCCACATTTCACGGCGGGTGAGCTTTACTTCGAGCTCCCGTTCGAAAAATCGAATGAGGGATTTCTCTAAGGCCGACGTTTTACGGCCTTCTTTTGTCTGCGATACAGGCAACACGACTGTTCTTTTCATTTTTGTAGTGCATTAAAATGAATAAATAAAATATAAACACGGAGAGGGGACAAAAAAAGTTCCGCTCCCCGTTGCACTACACCTGAAACAGGCAGTGGGCGCATTAACGCTCCACACGGGACGGAACTATAAATTGACCGATGGACACAAAAAATGCCAACGGCTTTGTTGGCGAACCTCGTCGCCTGTTTCAAATGTAGTGCATTGCAAAGATGGGGGTTCTTTTCGAGAAAAGCAAGAGATCGGGCGAAAAAAGAAACGCTTCGCCACATCTCCCGGCGGGTAAGCTTCACTTCGAGCTCTTTTTCAAAAAAACGGATAAGATAGTTTTCGAACGCAGAATTCTGTCGTTCAGTGCGGGCGGAGAAAATTTTCCCCTGAATCCCGATGGATTTTGTAGTGTCCATAAGATGGTTTGTTTGGCATTTTCAGGCAGAAAAACGGCTGCCATTTCCCGTGTCGCCAAACAAACCATCTTGATGCGTCGAGCGCAAAAAAATGAACAGGAAAGACAGCCGATATTCGTAATAACAAATAAAACTTATTATGTCCTTAAATTGAATTCAACGCCCAAAGAAATTTAATCTTAAATCTCACTAAGTAAATGAATTATCCTAGCCTTGATATTTTCATATGTTGCATTCAATTTATTTTTCGCGGCTCTTGTCAATCTTGATGTATGGGCCATAGCGTCTCTAATAGGTTTATATTCTTGAGCATCTCGATGTAAACTAGCCTTTTTAAGGTCTCCTTTAGATATTGGTTCAACCAAATAAGTCAAATCGTCCATTGAAAAATACGAAAGATCACTATCGTCTTCCCTTATATCAAAACTAATATTAGCTGAATTCTTTGCATTTTCAGCAGTTTTCCTCCATTTTTCTATTTCTTTCTTTTTATCGCTTAAATCAAGTGATTTTTCTCTAATATACTTTCTCAAAAGGTTTTCTGAAATAAAACACTCTCCATAAGAAGTAAAATTAAATGTTGCATCTTCATCTAACTCTGCAATCCATTGCTCCACCTTTTTCCTATTTGCATTACTTGTCCCCTCTGGTACAAAATCTTTCGAAATTTCATTAAACAGTTCTTTTGATTTTCTATCCTTCGGAGGAATTCTTGTATTCTCCGAATCACCTTCCTGCTTTAATTCTGTGCGCCAAATATCCCAGTCTTCTATAATTCTCTTTAACAACGTCTCCAATTCTTGAAGTAATCCCAAGAATTTGGGATCATCAGAGACAATACCCTCTCTACTACTCGTAAAGCGGTCATTTTCATCATCTAATTCATTATAATGAATCTGCCCATATAAGTAACTCTCAACAATTCTTGCAGTCGGAATGTGTTTTAATATGTTCTTCTCTCTGATCCGCCCATTAACATATAAGTCTATACTCACTTTTTCTTCTGAGCCTCGAATTTTTAGCATCGAAGGTTTCGCCACAGATGCTATAAAACCATTTATTCCAATCGCATCTACTTTTAGATTCACATTTCGTTTTAATGAATTTCGATTTTTTAAATAATCTTTTAAATATGGATCATTAGGACTATTTATTTCCCATAAAAGTTGCGTATTATCTACAAGCTCATTCAGTTCTTCCAAACTGATTTTCTTATCATTTAATACTATATTGAAATTAGGATCCAATAAAGAAAATCGGAAATACAAAGCGACCAATTTTCGTATATAGTCGACTCTATTCCTTATGCCATCATTGATCTCCTCAAATACAATTACAGTCCCATGGGACAAACTTCGTGTATATTCCTCTATTATCCTTTCTGATGGTTCCATAAGATTATACTCATTTGCCGAAACATCATCTTTTATAGCCTCATCCAAACCAGAATTATCAATAACACCTCCAACTATGTCTGTATTCTCAGTCTTTGTTATTACTGTTATTCTTTTGGCACAAGACAACAATGCTAATTTCCCAATTCCCTTTCTTCCAATAAAAGGACGGCCCGAGTCTGTTTTTATTATATTACCCTTTCGCTTAGAATACCCAATTTTCAAGAACTTATTCTGAAAATCATAATCTGTCATCCCTTTCCCATCATCTTGAATAACAAGAATATTTTTCTCCTTATCCACACAAATATTTACATTAGTAGCATCAGCATCCCACGAGTTTGAAATAGCTTCCCCCAATACAGTTATAAAACTCCTATATAAATTTCGTCCTAAATGATTAAGGATACTAAGAGATATATTAAAAGTGTACGTTTTCATAATATTTTTATTATATGGTTAATTATACTTTCTGCTATTATTTCTCCCAATCTCGGAGGGACAGCATTCCCGATATACCTAGATGCTTTAGTAATAGAGACTCGCTCTTCATCGGAAAAGAATTTATAGGTTTTAGGAAAAGTCTGTATCAATGCGGCTTCTCTGACCGATATAGCACGATCTTGCGAAGGATGTCCGAATCGGCCGTTTCCTAGCCCTGTACACTGTGTCGTCATCGTAGGTGCAGGCGACTCCCATACCATTCTACCGTACACGCTTCCGAACGACTTCCCGGCATCTGTTTTATGGCATTTCAATCTCAACTCTTCCGGCCAATCTTTCCAACTTCCACCATAGGGGGTACTTCGAATGCGTAAGAGATTTAACGGAGAAAGCGACTTGGCTCTATGCAACGGGTCGTTCTTATCCGTTTCTCCGGCTTCAATCTCTGGTAAATCGCCGATAACGGACTTTACCGACACGTAATCGTCGGGAGTATGCGTAGGAGGTATTAATTCTATATCTCCGAATTTAGAAGCCAAAAGCACTAATCTTTTTCTCGTCTGAGGTATTCCGTAATCGGGACAATAAACCTCGTTTACACTTACATGATAATCATTTTCGTTTAACAGCTCGACGAAATCTTGTAGAACCGGTTTTAACTTAAAACGAGCGATCTGCGTTACATTCTCCATCGTAACGATATCCGGCTCGACACCGTCGACCAATCGCCCGAATTCATACAATAAATCGTATTTATTCGGGTCTTTTTCCTTATGCTTGAATGAATACGAAGAAAACGGCTGACATGGAGCACAACCCGCTAAAACTTTGATCTCATGATTCCCGAAAAGAGATCGAATCCGTTCATCGGTCACTCGTGTAATATCCGTATCGAAAAATTCGGCCTCGTTATTATAAGTATATGCGAATTTACAAGTCTTATCGACATCGAATCCCGCTATGATTTTCAGCCCTTTGCGTTTCAATCCATAGCTCAATCCTCCTATCCCGCAGAACAGGTCGATTACCCCTATTCGATTTTGTTTCGACATATCGTCCATTCTTCTTTCAAAGTGTCTATCTTTGTACAAAGATAGGGAAAGAGTTTGAAAATAGAATAATTTTTATATAATTATGGATTCTTGCAGTAAAGAGAAACGATCCGAAATAATGTCGAAAGTCAAGCGAAAAGATACTCGCCCCGAAATACAAGTTCGTAAATATCTATTTTCAAGAGGCCTAAGATACAGGACGAACTTCAAAAGTTTGCCGGGCTCTCCCGATATCGTTTTGAAAAAATATAAAACAGCCATTTTCATTCACGGTTGCTTCTGGCACGGACATTCGTGTCGCGCCGGTCATAGACCCAGTAGCAATACCGACTATTGGATTCCTAAAATAGAAAAAAATATAGAACGAGACTCCCGTAAAATCGAAGAATTAAAAGAAAAAGGGTGGCATGTGATAGTAATTTGGCAATGCGAAATAAATACTATCGCCAAAAGAAACGATAGATTATCCAGACTCTTCGACGAAATCAAAAACCAAAACTAAAATTGAATAAGCCCTAGTCGACGACCGCACTATTTTGGGAAACAAAACGGTTCGTTTCTCGATAGAATATTACGATTTTAATTATAAAAATCTGAAAATCAATTTTTTGAAACATATTCATTTCTATATTTTTTTCAAATCCCCACACTTTTTCCAGCCTTCAAAAACTTAATACCCTAAAAAATAAGCTCTTAGGGGTTCAAAAAGGAATTTTTTTTCCTTCTTTCAGTCGGAAGTGCCCCCTACTGCCCTGAAAAACAAAAGCAGATTCCGTATTTCGAAATAGCGGAATATGTACAAAAGCCCGGTATCGAGGCGTATCTATAAAAAAATGCAGCCCGCTTTCACAAGCAGACTGCATCGCTCATTCTAACTAAAAACAACTATCAGAACGCCCAAAGAGTATAGCTAACCGTCACCCCGACGAATGGCTGGAAACCTCGCGGGGTAAGGCCATAACCGGCTCCGACTCCGATATTCCACCTGCGGGGCTTCTCCCGAACGGTGATAATCTGCGTCCTCGGAAAGAGAAACAGACTGTCGAGTCTCGGACGATACCCCGACACATAGGCTCGGTAGGTACTGTCTTCATAGACTTTCTGCGTAATGGGAATAGCGACCGCAACGCTATCGCTCCGATGTACGGTGTCGACTGCATGGCTCCCGACACTATCATCGACAGCGGACGGAAGTCGTGCAATGACATATTTCACTACTATGCTATCCCGGGGAACCGGGACGAAGTAGGGAATCGTATCGACAAACGTCGCGGTGTCTTTCTCCCGATTTCCCTCGGGAGCGGTATCGACGGGGCGTAACCAGCCCCAAAAAGCGACAACGAGAAGCATACCGACGAGAAGCCAGGGCAATGTTTTCATAACGAGTTCAGATAATCGATAATTCCTTTTACGTGCAAACGGACTATCGCCTGCTTGCCCGCATCGCTCAAAAGATAATCCACGTCCTCCCGGTTATCTTGGAAAAGATTCTCTGTCAATACGGCCGGGCAATTCGTGTGTTTGCAGATGTAAAGGCTACTTACCCAATAATTGCGGCCGCCCGTCTCCATGCGTACCGTCAGGCCGATGTTTCCGGCGGCTTCGGCTATGGACGTCGCAAGCCGCTCGCTGTCTTGCGATGCCGCCGGATCGACGAACACGCTCCACCCTCTGGCCGAAAACCATGTCGAACCGTTACCGGCGGCATTGACATGTATCGATACGAGTATAGCCTGCTTGCCAGTTTCCGCATAAATTCGGTTCGCTCGTTCCACACGCTCCTTCAAAGGAACGTCTGTATCTTCGGGAACGAGCAAGGATACATCGATACCCTGTCGTTTCAAATCCTGCGCTATCTTGCGGGCCATCTCACGGGCATAGGCATACTCCCTTAACCTTCCGTCCGGGCTTCTCTTTCCCGCTGTGTCCCGACCATGTCCGTTGTCTAGAATCACCTTCATTTTCTTTTAGATTTTATATAATGGACTGTCTTTCGAAAGACGATTACTCGTCTCTATTCTCCGGTTCGATCACATCGCCGCTCTTATTCTTGAACAGTTTGAAGATATTGATGCGTAACTTACTTCCCCGAGCTTCGAAGTAATTGTTGAAACACGAATTGATCTCGCAACCGTAAACCACCAACAGCACCAATGCCGGGAGTATCGGCAATCCGAAAGGTTCGCCGAACACTTTCCCGAAACTCATGGCCACCAATATCCAGCAAATATAATCCACCAATTTGTTCACGCTCCGCCGAGTCGCCCGACTCGTCCGTATCTTCTCCCCTCGCTTCCGAGCTGCCTCGATGCCGAATTTCAAGTCCGCCACGATCAAGCACACGGCCGCGAGAATAAACCACTTCACCGGCTCCAACAGATCGGTAAACAGCGTCAGCGTAGCTGTAAATACTTCTTGCAATACGTTTCTCTCCTGCATATCAATTCGTCCGTCTCTCGTTAAATACTCGTTCCAATTCTCTCGCCTCCGTTTCGGGGAGTTCCTCCCAATAAGCACAAGGATTGTAATTCTCCGGATAATTTATTTCCGAGACTATGGTTACACCATTATTCCTATCCTTATGGACAAATACGTATTTGTCTTTTGCTCTCAGTCTTTTCATACCGTCAGTATCCAATTTTTATCCGTAGCGATTTTTTTCTCGTCGTCTGTTAATTCCGAAACTCCTACACAACCGGTCAGTTTAATGGTCTTAGGACTCATTCCTGTAAAATCGGGCAATCGATCGAGTATGCTCACGATATTGTCATGCCCCAACGGTGAATTGGTTATTTCCAAGTTCGTAGCAGTCGAATATGAAAATTTCGACTCTTTCGAGAAGATTAAATTTTGCAGGCCTACATTACCCTCTGCAACTATTCCGTTGTAAACGAACCAGTCCAATTTAACGTCCGGCCAATCCAACGAAAAGGTCTTATTAAAGTCTGACATTTGTATTCTGAGTCCGTTTCCCTTCGTTGCAAATCCTTCCGGGAATTCAAAGTCATAAAGAGAATAGCAACCGAAAAAAGCACCGTTGGCCTTCTCTATATAATCCATTTTGGGCGGGAAAACTATTCTTTTTAGATTTCTGCAATTGTTAAAACAGTTCGTCATATCGTTACCGGTATATTCTACTTGGGGTAAAATCACTTCTTCAACACTTCGTCCGATCCCATAGAAACAGTGAGAAAGATTGCCGAAAGTCATTTTCGACAAATCGGCTTTACCGAAAGCCATGTTGTCGTTCCCCCAAATATATTCTCCGATAGTTCCTCCCGATACTTCAATGTTATCCATATTTTCGGCTATGATATTCCTGAATCTATAACCGCTCAGTTTCCTAATTTTAAGAGTCCCGTCCGTCAAAATATGCCTTAGAGGAGTTCTGCCATAAGAAAAAGAAGGAAAGTCTCTAATACTCCTGTCTTTACCTTTAAATCTTATCGCCTCCAAATGATCCCACCCTTGATTAAATTCAAAATTATAGTCCGGGTCTATGTCCTCTCCGACTACCACATATTTTATGGGCGATATATTCCATGCCAATTTTACGCCGACTTTTACATACACATATCCGTTAGGGGCAATATCGCTTTGCGCCGGATTACTGAATTTTGCCTTCATTATCCAGAACTCTCTGCCTTTGCTGTCTATATTGCCGGTTCCTTTGGCATAAGTATGATTTATAAAGTCCAAAGTATTGATTCTCGTCGGAGAAGCATAAGATTCTCCGTCCCCCCAATCTATGAAATATTGGTCATAGAAGGAACTGAATTGAACATGCGGCCTACCGATGGCCGACGGTAATTCGTCTGTAACGACAAACCATATACTATCTTTCGGGCATTCTTCCAAATCTCCCCATTCGATATCAGGAATCCACCTCGGTTTTTGAACAATAGCCGGCACGCTTACCGTCTCTTTTACCGCAACGGCCTCCAGCACGATTACTCGCTCTTGGATTACTGCACAATCGCATGTTCCCATACCATTATATAATTTTGATGTTTGTAGCTTCTTGCCTTCCGTACGGGCAATATCCTTTTTCGAAATCAGGATCCTCCCGACAGAAACGTCGCTCTACGGTGAGAATCCCCCGACGGAATGTATTCGGCTCGAATATGCCTATCAGTTTACCGTCGCGAAAAACGCAATTAACGCGTTCATCGCCATTCTGCGATATTACACAAGACTGCCCGGCTTCATCGCGATAGATGAAGCGGAAAACCATATTTTCGGCATCTAGGGGATTACCTTGCGAATCTTCGAATACGATTTCGAATTTTATTCCTTCCCATGAATATTTTTCATGCATTCCTGTCATATTTTATATATAATAAGTATCTTTGTCCTAGCCCGACTGAATAGTCTTCGGGCAGTCCGGAGTGAAAAATCCTTTTGTAGGCCCGACTGAATAGTCTTCGGGCTTTTTTCATATCTTCTCCTTTAACATTTCCCCTTTTTCAAAAGTGAATGAGAAATCAACGCCATTGGGAATTTCATTACCGACTACTCGAAGCGAGAACCTTGCGATATTCGAAATTCGAGTTCTCCCGTCGAACACAGCCAGGCCAAACTGTCGAACTACAATCTGTTCTCGACTTTTACCATGCGGTGTTTCTGTAAAGATGAATTCTTGTTTATATCGGCCATAATGGACAATGACTCTCGGGAATTTGTCTTCCACAACTTGTCCTCCAATCTCATCAGGTGTATTCGAAATTATGGTTGCGGCTCCGGGCGTATAGGGCCACCGATAGAACTGGAACCTTGATTCCGGGTTGTTTACGTTCTGCGGGATTCGCCAGCCGGCCACTTTTCGATACCCTTTTTTATCAAAATTCCTGTCTCGCGTAGAGACATGGCGCATGAGGCGAATTTCAAACGTCGAGGCATCCGCCCCAGTCGGTAGGTATTCGACCGGATACAGGACAAGATTCCCCTGTTCTATTTTCAGCGTGATGTCGATGTATGGTGATGCTACTCCGATAGGGCCAGAATTTTGGCTGCCAATCAAAGAAGCCATATCGTCAAGAATAAGCCCGAGACTGTCGGGGGTGATGCTGTTCGCTTCGGTTTCTGCGCGGAGTGCTTTGATTTTCGCTTTGATTTCGTCGATTTGAGCCATAGTGTTTCTGTTTTTCCTCAAAAATATGGACGAATGACGAATCGTAAAAAGACAAAAAACCCCGCATCTCGAAGATACGGGGTCGGATATTCCATAACAAATTATCGTTCGGACTTCATGAACCGCCAGCGTCGTCTTTCATCGGCCAGAACGTCTCGATATATTCTTCGAGCATCTCCTTGAAGGCGAACAACTGCGGCTCCTTGTCGAACCATACGAACGACCGGGGCAATCCGGAGGATTCGACCTCTATCTCTACCGACGGCGATTTCCCCGGTTCTTCGGAAGGGTAGCGGGTGATCCGAACGACCAGGTCGTCGCGGGTGAACTCGATCGTATGGCTTTTCATCGCGCACCTCCTTTCTCCGTAAAACGGGAGGTTATGTCGGCTACGCCCCGATAGGCGTAGGCTGCCAGTGCGAGCGCCGGCAAGGCCAACAGGGGCTCGCCGGTCGACAGGGCGAGCAGCAAGACGAATAGCGAGGCGAAAAAAGAAACGCTTCGCCACATCTCACGGCGAGTGAGCTTTACTTCGAGCTCCCGCTCGAAAAATCGAATGAGGTAATTTTCAAGAGCCGATGTCTTTCGCCCTTCTTTTGCCTGCGATACAGGCAATGCGACTGTTTTTTTCATTTTTGTTCAGCAGTTTAAAATGAAACAATATGTTGACTGATGACGGGAAAGGGAACAAAAAAAGTTCCGCTTTCCCGCTGCTGAACACCTTGAGAAGGCCGTGGGTGCATTAACACTCCACACGGGGGTCGGAACTTATATAATATCAGCCGATAGGCATAAAAAATGCCAACGGCAAAGTTGGCGAACATCGTCGCCTTCTCAAAATGTTCAGCATTGCAAAGATGGGGGTTCTTTTCGAGAAAAGCAAGAGATCGGGCGAAAAAAGAAACGCTTCGCCACATCTCACGGCGAGTGAGCTTTACTTCGAGCTCCCGCTCGAAAAATCGAATGAGGGATTTCTCTAAGGCCGACGTTTTACGGCCTTCTTTTGCCTGCGATACAGGCAACACGACTGTTTTTTTCATTTTGCTTGACAATTAAATGAAACAATATGTTAAGGACGGGAAGGGAACAAAAAAGTTCCGCTCCCCGTTGTCAAGCACCTGAAACAGGCTGTGGGCGCATTAACGCTCCACACGGGACGGAACTATATATTGACCGATGGGCACAAAAAATGCCAACGGCTATGTTGGCGAACCTCGTCGCCTGTTTCAAATGCTTGACATTGCAAATATGAGGGATTTTTTTGAAACGAGCAAGGGATAATACAAAAAAGCATCGGACAAAATCCGATGCTTTTTAGAAATAAATTTTGTATTAACTAACAACTAATCTTAAGGATTGGACAGACTTTGAGTCAATCGAACCGAATCTATTATAGGAAGCGGGTACTTCGAAAGATTCGTCCCAGCCGTTTTGACAACTAAGATTCCTCGCATAGTACCGATCGCCACATTAATAAGAAGTGGCATGATGTAAGTAACCGTGATGCCCTCTTTATCATGCGTAGTAATGAATCGATCCAAACCGTTCACTCTAAATTCAAAGCGATATACACATTCAAGGATTTTATCGTCCTCCAATTCATACTTAACACCGAATATTAGGGCAATCTTATCACTCTCCACTTCGGGTTGAATCTGATTGAAGAAACCAAGTTTTATATTTCCGGGCCGCACATCTTCAGTAACCTTACCCGGCAACATCATAAAACTTACTTCATCGACAGAAGTAAGCCCCATTTGAACATTTACATCACGCCCTGCCATAATAAATTAGTTTTCGTATGAAATAACACATGAATTAGTCTCATGACTAGTATAACTATTGCCAGAAATCCCTAATGAGCTGTTATAAGAAGGCATCGACATAAAGACATACTTAGTCTCTGGATCTCGGCGAACTTCAACGATAGGCTCCCCGAGAACCGCTGAAATCTTAGCAAGAGTCGCCGTTGTAAAACCATGAGTTCCTGTCAGCCATCTTGAGATTTCCGAATCGCGCTTACCCATACGGGAAGCGAACTCGTGTTGAGTCAAATTCTTAGCTTTGAGAAGGTCATAAATTCTGTTTGCAATGTCAATGTTGAGATTTACCTCCTCCATCACCTCAGGAGCAACATTTGCAACACATTGTTCAAATAGTGGAATCTTCTTCATAATTTATATTTAAATGGTGATAGTTTCAATTATCGGTTTCATTTTATCGAAGTCATAGTAATTGACATGAGCTTTTTTGGATTCAACAAAAATCTGATGTTCAATCTGCCTGAGTCGATTTACTATACCGAGTAGAGCCGGATCTTCTTGAAAAGTGTCAGTTCTCTTTATTCCGCCATTCCCTATAACAAGTATCTTATCCGATATCCGGATACAATATAATCGCAACGTTCCAACAGACCGATCTTTGCGGCGAAGGGAGACACAGAGCGGTATGGCTTTAATATTTCCTCCTTCCAATCTAAAAAGGTTTTCTCTCGCACCACAATCATCAGTCATTTTCTTAATGACGCTAATAATAGCATCGAAATCTCTCTTCAACTGGGGATAAGACAAATCTCTATTGATAAACATGAATTTCTCGAACTCGGTCGCAGTCTCCCCATCAAATTTTGGAGAATAAATGCTGATATTCTCAGACTCTATTACCAGTTCAAGTTTTCCCATATAAAACTATACAACGATTGGGGATTGCAAAGATATAGCAAGTTATCGTGTTTTCCAAGCAAACTTAACAAAAAAGTGAATTTTTCAGATTTTATCACATATTCGGCACACGGGGCAACCTATATGACTTTACAGGCGGATTTTCAAACCTCCTTACAACGAGTGATTCTTATAAAATTCGGTCGACTTCTTCAGCCGCTGGTCGTTGAATGCATCGGCTACTATGCCGACAAACTCCCTACCCATGCTGTCAGCCATAAAATCTCGCAAGTTCATCACCGACGAGTAGTATTTGGTCGAGAACCACCGGCGACGTTCTCTCACCTTGTCGCGGCCGATGTCGCCGGGATTTCCCCGCCATACCTCCCGGCCTGTCCCGTAATCCTGCCAAAGGCCATATTCGAGAAAACACTGTACGAGGACGACCTCGGAGAACCGGCCGTCGGCACGCACCGGGAGAGCGGCCACCGAATCGAGCAAACTCCCGGTGTCTATGATGTCCATATCGACGATCTTCTCTTTCCAGATGTCGATCATCGTCCCGTTAAACGCCCCTATAAATTTGGCCCGTTCTTCGAGCGCCTTCTCTTCGGTTATGTTATTCCCATTCATCGGCGTTAAGTCTTAAATCGGTGTATGTACTTACGGATATGTTGAAAAAGGAGCAGGCGCAGCCGGAAAAGAAATATTTGTCTATCTCGCTGAATCGGATTTTCTGGTCGATGAAGATTCGGTCCTCGGCGAGGCGCGTGCTCTCGAGAATCAGTTTCGACATGAACTGGCGAAAAATTTCCCGTTGCAAGTCGAAGGCTTCCATGCGGGCCTTCATATCGTCGATTTTATGCCGCACAGCGAAAAACACTGTTTTTGTCCGAACGGTATGCGGGCTGTTGGTCAAATCGGTGGAGCCGGAGGACACGTCGCTCACGCATACGAACGCCGTAGAGCTCTGCATGCGGGCGAGAGCTTCCTCGAAGCCTTCCAAACTGCTCACGAGACAGAATTTGAAATTCTTCGACCGGGCGAGTTTGTTGCTCTCGGTCAGCCGCCGAAAGAAATCGGCGGCGTCCCAGTTGAACGATTTACTTTCCATACTGTTTCTTTAATTCTTCGTACTCTTTCGCCTGGGCATCGAGCTCGGCCAAAGCTCGCCAGGTGTCCATAGACAATACTTCACGCTCTTTGGTGATATCTCCTTTGGTAAGGGCTCGTATCTGAGCGTTCATCGCTTCTTGCAATCGTCGGCCGAGAGGCGCTCCCTGTTCAAGCAGGTTCTCCGACGTCATCGAACCCGCCGGTCGGAGAAAGCTCGGGAAAGTCCGCGAGAACAGCTCTTTGAGCGAGGCGAACCAATAGAAGGTAGAAAGTTTCTCGGCGGCGTTCGTCTTTATGCCCGGCGCATTGTACAAGATACCGGCCATCTCGTTGAGAAGTTCTTGCTTCTGCGTAGAAAGATAGCCCTGATACAGGTTGTCGCAGTAGATGTATTTTTCGAATTCGACTCCTTGAAAATCGGCGGGGAGAGCGGCATGTTTCCTTATTCGGGAGATTCTCACCGGATATTCGGGAATCTCGACGATCCAATCGAGCTCGTGGATAGCCGAAGCTATCAGTTCCCGACTGACTTTGAATGTTTCCTTATCGTGCCGCACGATGTAATCATGTTCGTCGTACCGGCATTCTATCCTGATTTTTCCCCACAAGAAGAAACAATAGGTTTTAATTTGGTCGGCCGAAAGGTTGTCCAAAAACAGATCGTAAAGATAATAGAGCTGCCTATCGGTCAACTCCTGCCACGATACGGGCAATGTAATCGCTATTTTCCTATTCATATCAAAAAAAATTAAAGTCAAAACCAATATCCCGAACTCTTTTTATCGTTCCCGAAAACGGGAGGGTCGAACAGCCCGGCCGTTCGGGAGGCGTGCCATTCGGGATATTTATCGGGATTCTCCCGAATAAAGTTCACGAGGTCAGTGAGCGCCCTTTTATCGAGAGGGGCTCCGGGTATTGCCCTGGCGATAACCCGGCGGACACGGCCGGCCAACCGGGCATAACCCGAACCTTTCTCGAAGGGGGCCGCACGTAAACGAGTCATCAGTTCGGGCGAAATAAATTCATCGGCCGCCTCGTTTTC
Source organism: Barnesiella intestinihominis YIT 11860 (assembly GCF_000296465.1). Lineage (NCBI taxonomy): Bacteria > Pseudomonadati > Bacteroidota > Bacteroidia > Bacteroidales > Barnesiellaceae > Barnesiella > Barnesiella intestinihominis. Next base: position 270,093 of record NZ_JH815204.1, on the reverse strand, counting down.
GAGAGGCTCAGCGATATTACGAATCCTGAGGTACTCGTCCCACATGGGTTTTTCGGGGTCGACCAGTCCGGAAAGGTGACCGGCCAAAGGCAGGAACAATGAAGAGGAGAACCACTCTCCCTGAGGGGTCTCGGCATAGCCATCTATATCCGCCAGGGCTATCACCATAGTAGAAACAGCTTTATCTCGCATCTGAGCCAAAGAGAACATCAGGCGCTCGATTCGCTCTTTCGATGCCGGTACGACATTCTGGTTATTGACGATACCGAAGCCGTTAGGAGTGAGTACCAGGTCGAGCGAAGGGACAGCCATACGGAATGCCTCGTTGGCGACATAGACCGATGCGGCATTTCGCAGCGCCTCGGGCATCGACCGGGGATTTGCCAGCATCTCGGGACCGATGAAAATATCGGACAGCGAGGCTTCGACGAGCCCCATATAGGGCTCTATCTTCTCATAGAGAGAACCCTCCCCTTCTACGGTGGACATAACGTTGGGGATAAAACGCCTTAATTCGAAATCGTTCGAGATGATCATATTTCGGAAGTATTAACGGTAACTGTTTTCGCGTCGTTTTTTTCGTCGAGTGTCGTGAGCATAATGAAGGGGCAGTCGGGATATGCGCCTTTCCATTCGTTGAATCGGATAACAAGGTTGTGAACGGTGAAGAGCAAATCGTGATAGGGCTTCTGCAAGGCCTGGGCGATAGTGTAGAGTTCGCGCTTGTCGCTCCCGCTGTTGTTGGTCTGCGCCTTCCCCGGCACGGAGCCGACCAGGTTGGAATGAACCCGCATGGTGAAGCATATCATGTTCACGGCCTCGATGATATCAGAAGCCCAGTCGCCGCCCTCCTTGTCGGTCTCTATCTTGTTGATGACGACATCATGTACGACATCGCCGTTCGGATTGGTGTAAACCTGGGAGAACCAAGCCTTCCCGCTATTTTCGACACCGGTAAGAAATTCGAGTATTTTCTTCTTCTCTTCGACAACCCTCGCCTGTTGTTTGGCTCTATCCGTGATTCCTTCGGCCCGGAAGATACCGGTCCAGTATTTGTCGGAAATTTCAATGTGGTATTTGATGGGCGCCGAGTTCTTGAGTTTGGCCTCCTTGGCCAGGCCAATAAGTCGCTTGATGTTGTACCACCGTCCCCGGAATAGCGAAGCATAATAGGGTATCGGATAATAGGTATTATCGGGAGTAGGAACCTTTGTCAGAACGGCAAATTTCCTTGTGTCCGTTCTCATGCGTGTTTCCCCGTCGTCGCCGGGCATGCGCCCCATGCGTACCATAAGGTCGCAGAGCGGAGCATTCAAGTCGAGCAGGTCGATGATTTCGACCTGGTCTTCCATCGGCTTAGCTTTCCGCCAATTTGCATAGTACAGTTTATCGATGCGGCCATTTGAATCGGCAACCCCCAGGCGACAGTAACAGGCTTCTTTTCTTATTAACCGAATTATTTTCGAACCGTCTCCGTTCAAAATAATGACATTCACGCAAAAGGCAAAGTATTTGAAGTCCTGACATACACCCAGATAGTTTGTCGGTATATTATTCCCGACGAAGAAGGAATCAATTTCTTCCTTGACTTTTTCCGAACAGGCCTCGGTATTGTAGAGAAGCCCCGACCCATAGCAAATTTCGGCGTTGAACATCTGGCAGGTCGACAAGGTTTCGTCGCGCTCGATCAGCTCGAGAATATCATACGGAAGCTGGTCGTCGGCTCCCCAGGGCATATATCGATGCTTATCTCCTATGGGAACGGGCGAAATATCGCCTGTTTCACGAAACTCTGTTTTGCTCAGTTCCGAAGAGAACAAGGCTTTTGCATTGATACCGGGAATATCGTCGATGCTCGTAAAGTCGATAGGCTCAAAATCGCTCATAAGAATACTGTTAGATTGTTGATTTCAAAGATGCACACATCGCGTACCGTGCGAATTTGGCGGCTGTCGAGCAGCTTCACCCGACGAACCCCTTTATAAAAATCGTAACGAAGGGATATGCAATTCCGCCAGCGCTGTATCTGGCCGGATTTTGTCCAAAGAGTTATATCGACAGGATCGCCGGCTTTCAGCATTTCCCGCATGGTATTGATGTGAATAGATTGCGCCATAACTATTTAAATTGGAACTCGAACTGTTGTGAAAAAAGGTCCTTTGTTTCCCTATCGATAGAATTTAGACGGGGATAGACATCGGCATATTTCCAAGTAAATTTCACTTTGCCGAGTTCGGTATTCGAATTACTGATTTCGCAAGCGGATTCGGTGATAAGGACCTCGGTCATCTCATCGATAGAATCGGCGTCGGGGTCGAACATCTTCACGAGCGGAGAGAACAGGAACTGCTCCACCCAGTCCTTCACCGGGGAAGAAAGAGCTGACGTTTGCACCTCATACTTTTTTTCGATTGTCCGGTCGTAGAATGTCTCCCGGCGATTGATCACAGCCGTATCTCGCTCGACGGTTGTCTTTGCGGTGGTAACACCTTGAATCTCGAAGAGCTCGAACACATTGAATGCGTTGATGAAAAACATCTGGGTGAGATTCTTTCGATCGATGACATAGTAGGTAATATTTCGAGGACCTACCGACACGGAGAGAGAGAGGAGCTTTATCTCTTTGTCCGGGTATGACTCCTGAATTTCCGCCTCATAATTCATAGCCGACACGTTGATATCATGCTGCGCGATATCCTTTTCTTCTATCCCCTCGTTTTCCCAGTCCATCGTTCCGAGAATCCCGTCGGCATAGAATACGACATGATGGCGAACGGTGATATTCTCTCCCTTTTTCGAGATGAAAGCGACCATATCGTATGCCGACGAAGATATTTGTTTCGCGGACAAAGTCGTCAGGAAATTTTGGGCGATAAAGGATTCGGCATAATCGTCCCAAAAATAGCTGGAAAATACAGCGACAAAATCACGGCGAAAAGGATCCTCCGGACGTTCAGGACTCTCTCGAAGAGAAAAAGAGGCAAATGGCAGCCGATTTTCAATCATGTATTGCTCCATTACTTGCCCTAAATCGGTCAAATAAATAAGACCATTTTCGTTCGCACAAAGGTAGACAGAGAATATCGATCGTTCTCCTGCCCAAAGTTCGAGGCGCTCCCAATTCTGGTCTGAAACCAGTTCAAGGTCCGGGAATGCCGAGGTGAATATAATATCGCTAAACCAAGTATTGAGCCCTACTATCATACGCCTTCTATTTTGTACTCAAAAATAGAACTATGCGGCATTCTCCAAAAAGACAAAAAAACCCCGTATCTTCGAGATACGGGGCCGGATATTCGGTAACGGGCTTAACTAGAAAGAAAGGGCAGCCAGTTCTTTCCCCAATTTATGTAAGCCGTTTACGATTTTCTCGGCTTGCTTCTTTCTCGGCTTGGACCTGCCGGCAGCATAATGGCCCAACTGCTTTTGATTGATTCCGGTAATATACTGCAAGGCCGAAAAAGAAAAAATATTCTGATAAAAACAAAGTAAACTTTGCACATCGAATCGATATTCGATTCGGTAATCCCGGTCGAAAATTTCGGGATAGCTATCCCCGTCTTCTTTGGCGCAATCGATATAGAAATCGATGCTATCTCGGACCTCTCTTTCCAGATCGCTCCAATCGCCGGTAACAGCCACTACCCAACCGTCCAGCAAATCGCAAGAAGCAGAATAGCCGCTCTCGGTTTTCGCAACATTTACAACAACATTTTGCTTAGAAAGTCCCATAACAGTATTATTTTATAAATAGTAATATAAGGAGTATAACAAATAAGTATTTTTTAGTCTTGTGCAAAGCCGGAGAACCGGGGCTAAAATTTTAGCCCCGATTGTTTCTCCACGCTTTTCAGGTTATCGCCCCAGATGTCATCGGAAGGTTTGCCGTTCAACGTTACCTTCCCTTTTTTCACCGGGTGTTTTAGCTGTCGATGGCTCCCTCTCTGATGAACGATTTCCCAGCCATCGTCGAGCAACAATTTAAGAACCAAGCTTGTTTTTAGAACTTTCATATCGTTCTTTTTTTATGCCACAAAGATAGTATATTTACTACGATATACAATAAACACCGATTAAAAAGTAGTATTTTTACTATTATTTAACAAGAGAGATTAATCGTCTGCGTCGTCTGTCATCGGCCGGAATGTCTCGATATATTCTTCGAGCATCTCTTTGAAGGCGAACAACTGCGGCTCTCTGTCGAACCATACGAACGACCGGGGCAATCCGGAGGATTCGACCTCTATCTCTACCGACGGCGATTTCCCCGGTTCTCCGGCCGGGTAGCGGGTGATCCGAACGACCAGGTCGTCGCGGGTGAACTCGATCGTATGGCTTTTCATCGCGCACCTCCTTTCTCCGTAAAACGGGAGGTTATGTCGGCTACGCCCCGATAGGCGTAAGCTGCCAGTGCGAGCGCCGGCAAGACCGGCAGAGGCTCGCCGGTCGACAGGGCGAGCAACAAGACAAACAACGAGGCGACGAAACGGACGCTTCGCCACATTTCACGGCGGGTGAGCTTTACTTCGAGCTCTCTTTCAAAAAAACGGATAAGATAATTTTCGAACGCAGAGTTTTGTCGTTCTGTGCGGGCAGGGGAAATTTTACCCTGAATCCCGATGGATTTTGTAGTGTCCATAATCTCTTAGGTTTTGGCGTAATAGACAGAAAAACGGCTGTCATTTCCCGTGTTCGCCAAAACCTAAGAGTCTCCTCCGAAGAGAAAAATCAAACGGGATAGACAGCCGAAGATCGTATTGCACGCCATATCTTATATGGACATGTATGGACATAAAAAAAGCCCAAATTCGTATTGAGCCGTTAACCGGGACTCTACCGGAGAGCATACGCTCTTAGGTTTTGGCACTACAAATATGAGGTTTTTTTTTGAAATGAGCAAAGGATAATACAAAAAAGAATCGGACAAAATCCGATGCCTGGTATAAAGGGAGACTTAAATTACTTAAAAAGGCAAAACATCATCAATGCTCTCTGACTGTTCAATTTGTTGTTTAGGAAATATCTCCTTATAATACGAAAGTAAAAACAGACCTACTGTACATATAGAATTGAAACACAAATAAACAAAAACAGACTCTGATACAATATAATCCCCATTTACTTTCCCATGAAACTCTGTTTTAGTACTTCTAAGATCTTCTATCGACTTCCCTATACCTAACAAATTACTACAAATTGTCTTTATTTCCATAGGTATATTTTCACTCGGGAACATACCGAATGCCTTCAATATATTTTGTGTAAGTTTGTATAATGTATCTTTGGGATTATACTGTATCTTTAATCGTTTATCTTGCAAAATTTCTTTGGCAATACTCTCTAATGCTGAATTCGCTAAACCAATAGCGGTACTCGGATCATTCTCGATACACTTAAATGCTTTTTCAAAAGTCTTACTTGCTGTTTGATAATTAGACTTTATTTCATTCCTAAAAACGGGGATAGAAGGTATAAAATCAGGAGTTTCAACGCCTAAATCGATTGCCATTTTCAGCAATGTCTCCCCATCTATACCATGTAATGTAGAATAGACATCTATATTTTTTTCATCATTATCCTTATAACAGACCTTAAAATTTTCCGTGTAATTGATATAGGAATTAAAACCACTGCTTGTTTCATGCCACTTCAAGATATATTGCAACATTTCTTTATATGAACCGTATTCTTGCCAAAGAGCTTGCTCTATACTCTTAATCAACTGCATTTGATATTTTGGAGATATTTTATCCATATCATGTATTCTATACTCTTCTCTTTATAAATTACTCAAAAAATCAACCGCCGAATCTCTGAAGACCGCGAACCAATTTCACAAATAGAAGTCGCTGTTCCGAAGTCAAAAGCTACAAAATTCAATGCTTCCATAGATAGATATATAATACATGACAAATATAACAAATGTATTATATATCTATCAATATGATTATAAAGAAATAGAACAAAAAGCCCCGACTTTCACAAGCCGAGACTTTTCCTAACTTAAATAATAATCTATGAAGTCAAGTCATGCGACTCCGTTGGAGGAGTAGCGATATAGGGCATTCTGCGGGAATTTTTCGCACCCGATGTATAGCGTGTCGAAAGCATCGGTTCCGTCGGTACGATGTTCGAGCAGGGATTCTTCCGACTCTTCGAGCTTTTCTCCGCCTTTGTCTTTCCGAAAACCGTTCCGCCCCCGGGAGACACCGGCAGATTGTATCGCAAGAATGAGGTCGTCGTTATTCTGGCGGTTGAAAAAGGGCATGAACCGCTGTTTGCCTGAGAAACCTTGATTGATCAAGAGGTATTTCTCGTCGTGCCGCATAGGGTTCCCGAGATAGACATCGACGACCGTCCAACCGTGCCTCTCGAATTCGTGGCAAACCACCCAGTGAAAGTCTTGGTCGTTGACGGCATAGTTGGCTCCGAGAGCCGTGGAATCGTAGTAATAGACGACGGTCTTATTTTCGTGATTCGCATAGTATGTGCAGAAGTCGTCGATAAGAGCAGGGATTTTCCGCTCGAATTTGACGAAGAACGATTTTATGATGTTGAGCCGACGCCCGGAGGGTTGCCCGGCGACTATCCAGTTGATATTGGCGTTGTAGTCCATGCCGATACAAATAGGTTCGAACGGATCGACGTCCTTATCGACCCGACTGTCGAGCAAAGCGGGGTCGAAGTCGTAGCCGAGCGAATCGAGATAATCGAAATCGCTGGCGTTGTATTTATGGGCTTCGCGCATGGAGGAGTAGAACCCGTCTTTGGCGATACCTATCCGCTGGCAGAGGATAGAGGTCCGGAATGTTTTCGGCGTCAGGTCGCGCTTCATCTGCTTGATATAGTTCTCACCCAAAAGTTGAAGGTTCTCGATAGAGGAGTACTCTTTGTAATACACGGCGACCGACCTCATTTTATTGAGGTTCGTATCGAGACGACGGAGATAGCTTTGCAAGTATTTGGGGATTGGTTTCCCTTCTTTTTTACACTCCCGTATCCGAGTTTTTGTTCTCCAAATTTCGAAGACCGTGGCTTTGATGGTGTCGATGAGTTCGACGTCCATCTTCTCCTTGTAATGAAGGAACCAAGAGCCCTTTTGCGTTTGGGGCATATCGCTCAAAATCATGAGCGAATGGTTGAACGAGCGGGCGCCAAAATAGGATTTTATGCCGCCGTTGGCGGGGAGCGTTTCTTCTTTGAGCTTTTTGTAGTCGATGAACTTGGCTTCGTCGACGAGCACCCACGAGAGCGTTAAAGAGTTGGAAGAACCGGGACGGTCTTGCGAAATGATAATCGCCACCGAGCCATTATAAAACGAAATTACATGTTCATAGTCAGCCGGCTCGGTAATCGGCTTCGCGAACCATTTCGGGGGACGACGCCCCACGACATAATGGATGCCTTCGGCGAATCCCCACCGCTTCCATGCGGCGAATAACCCGGGCAAAGTGTTCGTGAGCCCGTGTTTGAAAGTGGGGACGACGATGCCTCCGGTAGAGCCCGGCATGCGCTGCATGTTCCTGAGGACGAACGGCGAGGCGATACTGTCGGTTTTGCCGGTACGCCTGCCGGCGACGATTACCGTAGTATTGGCCCCGATAAGCTGCGTGAGTCGCTGCGGCGCGTTGAAATAGACCTTATTTTGCGCTTCCATCTCCGAACAGTTCGTCTTCTTCGAGATCGGCTTCCTCGAATTCGATATCTTCGATGTCGATAGTCTCTTTACGGTACTTGTCGAGCATCTCTTTGATTTTCTCGTTGATATTGGGAATAGGTTTAATACCCAGCACCGTAGGGTCGTCGGTGGCCGTAAAGGGCTGCACGACGATCCGGTCGTAAGGCATGGCCCGCTCGTCCTCGATATCCACGCGGTTGTATTTGGCATAGCTGGAAGCCGCCCGTTCCATCGTCTTGGCATCCTTGCGCTTTTTGGCCGTTTGGTAGGTCTCCAAAAGCATCTCGTTGGCTCTCCACCGATGATAATCCCGGGAGGCTTCCGCAATCCTCGGGATCATCGACTTAACGATGGCGAGATCGGAATAGGCTGCGGCCTGAGAAATGCGATGCCGGGAAACAAGGACTTCGACGAACTGGCGGTCTTTCGCATCGGGATTGGCGACTGCCCAAGCATACATCTCGCGCAAACGCAGAAGCCTACGAACGGTAATTTCGTCGTATTTCCGCTTCAATTCGTCCTCGGCGGTAAAGAGGTCCTTCTGGCAAATTTCTATGGTGGCAGGCAGCGGCATAACGATTCACCGTACTTCTTCATTCGAGAATACCCAACCGCTTCAACTCTTCGGTAAGTTTCTCGGCCGGATCCGTGATAAGACCATACCATTCCAGAATCCTAGCTTTTAGCTCGGGCGTCGGCTTCTTCGCATATTTGCCCTTATTCAAGGTGACCAAGCGCAGAGCCTTCCGGCTTTCTTCGGAGAGAGAGCCCGGCGCGTTTCCGCTTTCCTGTCCCTGTTGCGGGACATAGCGGTCGTACCGCTCCCAATTCTCGTGCAGCTGCTTGTCGAGCGAGATCAGCTCTTTAAGGAACGGATATCGCTCGCTGTCGGGGCAAGGAGACTCTTCGGTAGAGATAAGCCGGAGTTTCGTTTGAACGTCCCTCATTCGCTGAGCGATACCGAGGTTCTCGACATACAGCGCCCGGATTTCCTCGGGAAGCGAATCGTGGTCGGCGCGTTTGCCTTTTTTGAAATCTCTCGCAGGGTTGTTTTCCTCGATAGAGAGTCTCTTCTCGAAGATCTTCTCGACCTTCTTTTCCATTTCCTTCACCTGTTCGTGGGTGAATTCCTGCACTCGGAAATTTACATATTTCTGTATGTTCCGGGTAATGAACTCGGCGTGTTTGGCCGGATTCGGCGCGAGGTTGCGATACTGGATCTTATTCCCGGATAGGCGGAAAAGCAAGAGATTTCCTTGCTCGTAGTCCCGCTCCTCGCGGGGAGTCGAGAGCCATTTCTGTAAAGATTCGGTGAGTTTCTTGTCCATAGTTTCATTGTCGGTTTTTGATTCCTTCCATATCATATCGTCGTTCTTTCGAGACGGAACGGTCGAGAGTATCGGAACGTTTATTCTCCGGCACATCGTTCAAGAGTCCTTTCCATAAATCGTCCATACTCTCGACAGCCGACTATTCTTCCGGTATTTCCGATCCGTCAGCCATGAAATCGCCTTCTTCGGCTTCGATTTTCCCTTTGTAGAAAGGAGCCGGAGTTTCATCGGTAGCCTCTACCGAGACGGTCGTGGAGGTCGTCCCCGTGGGCCCTTGTCCCAAATCTTGCGATACGGTGGATTTCGTTTGCCAGCGTTCGCAGCCGACGAGCCTCCAATTATCGGCCATATCTTGGACCAAAAACACATTGTCGTTGTTGTTGATATAGGCAGCCGCGGCCGAAGCATCGGCCCCGACGCCCGGGTGTACGACCGTCAACTTGTTGAGTTGGGTCTGGCTGGGTACTTCCCCTTGCGGCTCGCTGGTGAGTTGCGCTTTGTCGGGAAGGTGGTCGATGTATTTCCACTTGGTATCGGCGGCCAGGACAAAATCGCCGGTCAGTTCGGCCGATGTGGCTCTTCCGTTTTCATCGCGAGGAAGAGTCGGCCATTTCAAGATCGCGCTCTTCGAAAGATAGTACAACCGGCGGCGGACACCGGGAAGCACGGGGGTTCCCTGACACCACCCGAGCGATTTTTGAATATTCAGGCAATTTTCCATCATTGAAGCGATTTGGATTTACGAAAAATATTAGTTATCCCTGTTTCGTGACATCGACCATGAGCAGCATGCGCGGATCGATCGAGTAGAACTGAACGCCGAAGAACATGGCGGCCGAGAGGGTCAGCATAAAAGGCTTGAAACGATCGACTTGAATTCTTTCTTGGTCAGACAAGCTGTCATATCCATAGAGCATATTCGATTTCGGAGCCAAGAAGAACTTCGAAGAACCTGCGAGACAAGTGAGCGGCGCCAGCGTCGTCTTGTTGTTCGACCCCTCGACGACCGCCTGCTCGAATTTCTTGTTGTACACGATACCGCCATGCGTGAGCATATAGGCATCGTTGTAGGCATCGGCAAACTCGGGCGAACAGTAGAGGAATTTCTCGGTAGCCCGGAGAACCGGGTGGGCTTTCCGCTCAATGGACTTGGCAACATCGAGCGCATCGGCTTCGCTGAACCCGGTCGTAATCTTCAGGAGGTTGCCTTTGGCCTCGGAAATGTTTTCGGCCGTTACCTCGGCATCGGCAATAGTAATAAAGCCGTTAAAGAGGTCGGCAGAGGTATCCCCTTCTGCATTTCTTTTAGCCGTAAAGAGAACATTGTGCAACGATTCGCCGAGGCTTTTAAGGACAGAAGCGATTACGAGCTTAGCAGAAGGCGCCGTTTTCTGCCCTTCTCCCAAGAATGAGGCATTTTGTCCCAACAGCATCGTAACAACCGAGTTGGGCTCAAAATCCTCGCAGACATTTCCAAAGAATGTCTCGAGCTCTCGATATTTCACCTCGGTCGTGGAAGATGAATTTTTATCTGCTTTGTAAGGACCGAACTGAGCATTCGATTTTGCCGTTCCGACATGCTCTTTATTTCTGATCCCGGGAATACCGGTCATGAACCGGAGTGAATCTTTACAAGAAAGCATAGGGAGGAGAAGCAACTGCTGTCTCCACTTCTCGGCGGCCTTTTGGTATTCTTCGTCGGAAAATGAGATATTATGTGCCATACTTGTTAAGGAATTTGGTTAAACAAATCTTTTGCTTGTCGTACGTTTTCGACATACGATTCGAATGGAGATTTATCCTTCTCTGCCGAATTGTCGTCGACGACATGTTTCGTTTCATCTGCGGGCTTTTTGCGAAGGGCTTCGAGTTCTGAGTCCTTTTGAGAAATAGTCTCTTTCAGTTCTTTAATTTTCGAATCCATCTCTTGGAGATGGGAATCAAGTTTTTGCATGAGATCGGCGGAAAGATGGAATTTCCCGTCGCTCTCTTCGATTGCCTCGATCTCGAGACACCCGATAATCGATTGGAATTTTTTGTTCATTGTTACACTAGATTGTTGATGTTGAGTATTGGAGCGGAAAAAAGAAGCGAACAGAGAGAATATCTTGTCCACGCGAGAGTCGTTTCTCTCTTGTACAGAGAATGGCAAAGGAATGCCAGCTTCCGACAGATCCTCGATCACCTGGGCGGTTACTTTGGGAGTGACATCGCCAGGGAGATCACAGATCTCGTCGACGAATCCCCAGTCGAGTGCCTCTTGCGCCGTGAGCCACCCTCCGACCTTCATCAGGTCGAGCAGTGCTTGTTTGTCTTTTTTACACTTGTCGGCATACATGGCGGCGATATTGAGGTCGATCTTCTCCATGTCCTTTTTCTGTTTGTCATACTCCTCGATCAACTGGCGAAGCTGATCGGCGTTCAGACTAGCCCACTTGGCTATCACCGTGCTGCATTTGTGAACGAGATACATGCCCGATGTCGCTATGCTGATGTGCTTGGCTCCCAGCGATGCTATCGTCGCAGCGCTGGCATTCATACCGACATAATGGACTTTAACATTTCCATGTCGGCGGAATGCCTCACAGATAGAAAAAGCAGAGGCGACACTTCCTCCCAGCGAGTCGATGAGCACATTTACTTCTTTCGATTCGCTTTTTTCGAGGATATACTCTACATAATTGGAGTCGAAGTCGTATCCGCCAACATATCCTTTGAGTTTCAGGTCGAATTTTTTTGCCATAGAATTACCTTTTTAGCCAAAGGTAACATCTGGACAACAAGCGATAAAAGACTATAAAATCAACGGAATGAGCGATTTTATAGAAACCCAAGAGATTTCAATCTGAAAACCGGCCGAGTCACCCGAAGGCGGACCGATAATCTCTTTTACATTGACGACTGGGAAAGGAGACTCTCTGGCCCCAATCAAATAAGATTTACCGGATGCACATGATATGATAAAGGCAACATTCTGCTCATCAAACGGAAAATACTCGTCTGTAAGGAATTCCAATATCGTTTTCTCACTTGTCGAATTGTTGTCATTCTTTATATTATACTCACATTTCGGGGAGCCAACAAAAGATATTTCCGTTGTGTCCGCTAACACAGAAATAGGCAAATTCGCTTTGCTTTTCAAAGAGACATTAGGCGGAAGCAGACTACAATCGACCACCTGTAATCGGAGAATGCCCGGCAAAATTTGTTTCATTGCTAAATATTTGTTATTGTGCGTTTTGTACCGTATTGTTAAATTCTTCCTTTGAACTCGGAGCGTTTCTTTGCTGTTTTTTTTGGTACGTTTTTCTCATTCGAAAATACATCTGTCGAATGGTTTCCCAGCTTTTCGGATCGTCGGCGATTTCGTGTTTCTCCATAAAGGTCCAAATGAGGTCAGAAAGATTGTGGGACAGACTGTCGAAGGTGTGCAGCTCATTCCAAAGCTCAATCCGGAATCGAATATAAATCGTCCGCTCAAGAGCCTTCTTCGCTCGGGGTGGTAGAAAATTGTAATACCGAGGATCCTTCGTTTTAAAATAGGGAATCTCAATCGCCAAAGAATCGGGAGATTTCAACGGAACCGGGATATCGGCTGGCTGCGTCGTCAGTGAATACTCCAAAATATCGTTTTCGGCACTCCCCCTCGGGAAACGTATCTGACCATTTTGGCCAAACTGATGAAGCAACCATTCGGCAAGATATTTCTCCAAATGAATATAAACATAGTATTGAGACATGACGTAATAATTTAATACACAAATATATAAATAATCAAACAAACTGTAAATACGCAACCAGAAAAATGAACGAAAAGGATTAAAATATTTCTATATGTGTATTCTATGAAAAATCACAAAAAAATAGTGCAGAAGTACGAAAGAAGTTCAACAAGCTGAATACCAAAGCGATATGACCGTACTTTTTTCGTACTGTTTTTTTTGCCGTACTCCTGCACAGTACGCACAGTTTCGCACTGCTTCAAAATAAAAAAAGTACGACCATAAAATATTGAATATCAAAAGGTAAAATAACCACCGTACGAATGTACCGTTTTTCCATTATTATTAAGATTCAAAATAAAATAAAAAAAAGAATATATATACGTACATAGCTTTTGCGCTATTTTTCAGCGTTTTACCGTATTCCTTGCACCGCAGCACTTTCCCATACATTCTCAACGAAGGGGGTGTGGGGGAAAAAGAGCCCGGCATAAAAGCATAAAACGGGTCGGTGCAACGATACACCGACCCGTCTGAATACCTCTCGTCTGCCTTGTCCGCTCTGGATATAATCGTTCGTTCTTTTACGAATCAGAACAGCCCGGGCTGAATGATCGTGCGGATCAAATCGTCGACCGCCTCGATAGTAGAGGGCAAGAACCTCGAACGGTTTTGCTTGATATACCCCAAGAAATAGAGCTTCGCCTCTCGTTCCCTGACGAAATACCCGAACTCCAACGACGGGAGCCGTCCGGCTCGCCGCCCATCGGCGAAGAAGATATCGTATCCTATCGCAAACTTATCGGGCGCAACCTGCCCGATAAGAAGTACGACACGTTCTCGACGATTGTCAACGACAACGTCTTTCTTGTAATTCCGAAGTTCGCCGGAGTTTTCAAAAACCCGAATCCGGTAGTTTTCATAGGGATTAAAATTCACACTCATATCCTAAAATTAAAATGGTTGTTTCTTTGCAAAATCAAGGCTAAACACGCCGAAATACTCTACCCCGCCCGACTTATCGGCCTCTCCGACAAACGCTTCTCCAGGGTGATCTTCGATCCAATCGCGGAACGAGATGCCGGATTTGTTCGGCCGCGAAACGTTGAAGTGATATCCTTTGAAATCACAATAGAGCACAACCTTCGTGCGGAAATTGGAGGGAGTAACCCCGAATTTGCTGTCGGGGAAAGAGCTATGATAAGCGTCGTACATGGTTTTACGAGGAATCCTTTCATTGAGATTATTCGCCGACTCGTCGAAATAGGTCTCTGCCCACTGAACGAAGGCCTCACCCATTTGCTGTTTGAGGGTTCTCATCTTGATGTCGCGCATCGGCGGCGGAACTGCCCCTTGCCCTGTTCGATACCAACTCTCGGCCATGGATTTGAAATAGAACATACAACACTCGGCCATGAAATTATCGAAAAGATTCCACTGGTCCTCGTCCCAATCGGCAAAGAATTGGTGTCCGAAATCATCGATGGGCCGGTGGTTGTCGTTGTACCAGTCGGAAAAGGCCATATAGGTAATGCGCTCGAGAGCCGAGCGATTGTTCGCATTTATGGCGTGGTTCGTAGTGATGTAGAATTTGGGCGATTTTTCGTTGGGTATGATGAACCGAGCCTTGGTCTTTGGATTGACCGCGAGGTCGCCGGTAACGGCAAAGAAGAATCGCTCGAAATCAAAATTCACCTTGACATCATCGATGAAGATGTTTCGGGTTCTCGGTGTCACATTCGAATAGATGTAATCGTCGTCGTTTTTGGTATTTCGCCCGTCGATAGCTGTCTGATCGAGTATTTTTGCGAGAGCCGCTCCAACCAGCGACTTACCGGTTCGTCCGTTTGACTGGGCAACCTCTCCCATCTGGCCGTCCATCGCGATAACCGCCTTCAACTCGGTCTGATATTTGTAGTCGCACATGAGAAAGCCGATAGATGTAATCTTGTTGACGACATGCTGCTGAAATTCCCGCTCCTCCTGGTCGGTAGGTGTGTGTCCTGGTATGTTCCAAAAATTGGAAGTATTACAGATGAATCGGAAAAACTCACAGGCTTTCCCCTCTTCTGTCGGGAAAACGGAAAAGCCGGCAGCCGGGTCATATTCGATTTTATCAATAACGGGAACCCGCTTGAACTTTCGCCGGATTACTTTGTCGCTCCAAACCTGCCCCAGGAGATCGCCAAATTCAATTCCTCGCGAGGTAATCTGAATTTGGCCGTTGCGGTAATACATTCTTTGGATATGAGGCTCGAAATTATCGAAGTTATCGTCTATCTTCGTTATTCGCTCGAGCTTATCAGGCCCCAGAAGAGAACCGAGCCGTGAGGCCAACATCGTAATTACGTCGCGATCCTTACAAGTTTGTAACGCGTAATAGTACACGAAATCGCGAATTTCGGTTGGCCCTGACAGATGGACGACTCCGTCGTCGATGCGAACAAACTTATATTGATCGACCTCCAAGTCGGAAGTATGAATGCGGTAGAAGCCATTAGCTGAAATGAACTGTAAGGCTTCGATGTAATCGAAATCGACCGTTTTCTTTCCCTTATCATTTGCCCCGATGACCCAGAAGTCTCTCTCACTCGAATAGCGCGATGCCTGGACAAGTTTACCGTCCTCAATTCGGTAATTTATCTTGGCAAAACGGAAATTAGGGATTTGCAAGAGCTCCTCCTTATGACGCTCAAAAAATCCATCTCTATCGTTCAACAGCCAAAAGTCCTTGATTTGGAAATCGGTTTTCGATGTGATTTTATGTATGTCAAGAAATTGGCCTTTACCGTCATGGGTGTGCATAACGGTGTCTATCTCCTTCCGAAGGACCTCCTCTCTCCCTTTGAGGGTATTGCAAAGTAAATCGTCGATGCCTTTGTCGTGTGAGGGTGTGTCATTGATATGACCGAAGAAGATGTCAACCGACACCCCGATATTGTGCATTGTCTGAACGTACTGCTTGAATTTGATGACGGCCTTGGCGAACTGATTCGGCCGCTGGTCGACATGGTCACCTATCTGAATCTCGCGGTGGAGGTGATCCCAGTCGCTATCCATCAACAGAACGACATTCTTTATCGTGCATTTTTGGACCAGGTACTGAAGATCCTGAATTAGCCCTGTCTCGGCATTCCCGATATTGTAAATTCCTTGAATGCCGATAGAAGCGATACCATGTTTGCATGCCTTTTCGGCTTTTTTCTCCCCTTCCTGGACGATGAGCGTCTCTATATGCGTCTCGGAGAGGAATCGCTCTCTAATGTACTGAGGAATGTAAAACTTGGTCGGGGCCCCCTTGGGTGTTTGGTACTTTATCTCCCGGCCATCTTTATCGAGATGTAACGATGGATTCGACCACCGGATCCTGACGTATGGTTTGAGACTGCCGGCGGCCCCTCGCGTGGCATATTGAACAGGATTCCCCCAAAGGTCATAATAGTAAATGAGCATTTCATCATCGTTCTTGTTGATGTTGAAATACTTATCCATACCGCCTCGCTGGAATGCCGGCAGATAGATTTCCCCACTCTTATCGTCGAGGCGAACTTTTGCGGTGACATCTTTCACCGTAAGACCACTGGCTTCCAGTTGAGAGAGACAAAACGACTGCTTTACTTTCTCTCGGCTTCGGTCGATAGCCCGCTGCCGTTTCTCCATCTCTGTTTCGAGAAGGATATTGTATCTCGAGGCAACAATTTGCAGGGCGTCTATGAACTCAACCTTATCATAATATTGAACGGCATCGATAGCTCCATTTATAGTGAACCCGCACGAGAAGCATTTCGCAATATCCATATTGGTTTTATGCGTGACACAAAGCCCCTTGTTCCGTCCCGACTTATGGCACTCGGGGCACTCGCAATATTGGGTTGCTCCGCGCCCAGAAAGTCCTGGTATAAAGTCGCGAATATCTGCCGCCGATTTCACCCTATCAATATCGAATTTGTTGTATTTTTTCATTTGAATAGATTATTTAAGTCTGCGAACCTTACGAATTCGGCTTTATTGTGAATATCCAGCCGCTGGAAGGCGTTTCGAATATGATTGTTTATCGTGTGTATAGACAAAAACAGAGCATCGGCTATTTCTTCTTTCGACTCTCCACGATACCATCTTTCCAGGATTCTCTTCTCGGCTTTCGAGATGTGGCTCTCAAATTCAGGGTGACATACAATATTTTCAAATTTGCATTCTCCCCGGAGAGGACAAAGAACATGTTCAAAATGGAAGGTAGAGGCATCGATGTCTATGATGTTGTCTATGTTGCCAAAGTTGCAACGACAAAATCTAGAGACAATCCGATATCGGAAAAGTGGAAGATTAGCCTTGCTCTTGGCATATTCAGAGGCCAAAGCGATATATGCTTTTGGATAGAACTTTTCAATCAGATTCGCAATTAAGGTCACAAATTCGTAGTCTTGTTCCTTTAACCGGCACGGTGATTTGCCCTCACTTCTATACCATAGTTCATCGTTAAAGATGAAAAATTCGATGGAGACAGTGAATAGTTCGTCCATGTCATTTTTCACAAATTAGAGGCCTCGAGAATATCTGTTGACCGAAAATTTCTTCAATTTTGAGCTTGTATAATTCAGGAATCCGACATACACCGTATTTCCAATTATACACTGTACGACGAGGGACTAAACAACCTTCAACTATTTTATCGATAGCAACCGTACATTCATTAGAAGAGAATGTGGAAAGAAATTCGGATAAGGCGATAGAATCTTTTGTTCGTTTTTCCATAAATTTTTGTATTTAGAAAATAGTTATTATATTTATAAACCCAAATATACAAATAGATTGATTTAATACACTATTTGTTTGATTATAAAACTAATTATTTATACATAATTAACAATTTGTTTTATTATGAAAAATATAGGACCTGAATTGAATCGAATCATGACTGAACGCAGAATCGTTCGGAAAGATATCGCAAAAGAAGTTGGAATCACTCCAACCTATCTATCGGCAATCGTCCGTAAAAATTCAATCGACTGTGAGCTTTTGGATAAAATATGTAAGGCGATAGGAATCTCCGCATCCTACTTCTTCGATGATACTCACGGCAATCATGTAAGCGACATAAGCGCAACTACACTCTTTGGAAATGCTAACGTAAATATCACACAGGGAGAGGTAAAAATGTTAAAAGAGCTTTTGGCAGAAAAAGAAAGAACTATAAAAATTCTTATGGCCGAAAGAAATATTGATCGAGCCGAGAACGAGTCAAAAATATGACAAAAGGCTTCTATCAACAGCCCCACAGTGGCTATTTAAGTAAAAAAAAATGAATAAAAAAAAGATTCGCTACAACAAGGAATGAAACCTCAAAAGATTATGTATTAATCTTTTGAGGTTTTTCTTTTTCAACAAAAGATAGCTATTTCGAGATTTGACAGGTATCGCGAATCTATAAAAAATAGACCTTGCACGGATTGGTTTGAACAATATCCTCCCCTCGATACAAAACAAAAGTATTCTTCTTTTGTTAGGAAATTGAAATGGTTATAAAAAGAAACTCTGGATAATTTGGTTTCTAAACGAATTATACCTATTTTTACTTTCGGTAGAATTAGTATATTTCTGATTTATACCCCAAATATGTTTTATTAAAAAAATTTTGTATGAAAAAGTACATTTGCACAGCTTGTGAATGGGTTTATGACCCAGCAGTAGGTGATCCTGATGGAGGTATAGCTCCGGGTACTCCATTTGAAGATATTCCAGATGATTGGGTATGTCCAGTTTGCGGACTTGGGAAAGACGCATTCGAAGAAGTAACAGAATAATTTACTTCTTGCTCTCATATGGGGAATCTACATAAAATGTAGATTCCTTTTTATTTATTCCAAAAAGGAAATAAAATAATCAAGTCTATTTACTTCACTTCCCTCTTCCCCAATACAATTTTTTATCATTTTAAATTCTCTACAAAATTGAATATATAAATTTGATACATGAAAATACTTATCATAGAAGACGAACCCTCCTTGCGGGAAATTATGCAACGAGCGCTAGTACAGGAGCGCTATGTAGTCGAAACTGCCAGCACTTATTCCGAAGCAGATGCTAAAATCGCAGCTTACAGTTACGACTGTATTTTACTCGATATCATGTTGCCCGACGGGAATGGTCTACAACTACTAAAACACCTGAAAGAGTTACGAAAAAGAGAAAACATCATTATCATATCCGCTCGTGATTCCCTTGATGACAAAATTCTCGGATTGGATATGGGAGCCGATGACTACCTCCCTAAACCATTTCATACAGCCGAACTCTTAGCCCGTATAAAAAGTGTGTTACGGCGAGGAAAAAGCGGTGGAGAAATGGTATTGATCTTAGGGAATGTATCCCTTGAACCCGAGAGCTCCCGGGTGTTGGTCAATAATAAAGAGTTATCCTTATTAAAAAAAGAATTCGACATTCTATTCTATTTCATGCAACGCCCCAATCACTTAGTAGATAAATCGGTCCTTGCCGAAGCCGTATGGGGAGACCATGCCGACCAAGCAGATAATTTTCATTTTGTATATGCTCAAATGAAAAATTTACGTCGCAAACTTATTGATGCAGGAGCCAACATAGAAATAAAAGCCATATATGGATTTGGATACAAACTCGTTCCGCCAATCGAATAAAATCACCGTCTCATGAAACTCATATACCGTATAGCTTTACGTTTATCTTTAATTCTGATTCCGCTCATGGCGCTTTGGGCGACTCTCTTCTATTTTATGATGGTAGAAGAAATCAACGACGAGGCCGATGATACACTGGAAGATTATTCCGAATTGATAATTATACGCATGCTTGCCGGCAGAGAATTGCCCTCCTTAAATAGTGGATCTAATAATAGTTATTCCATAACACCCATTGACGAAGCCTATGCTTCATCAAAACCCCATATCGAATATTACGATGCCGAAGTCTACATTCCAGAAAAAGAAGAGACAGAACCAGCACGCATCCTCTCCACCATTTTCTTAGATAATGATGATAATTACTATGAACTGAAAGTCGCCATACCGACTTTCGAAAAAGACGATTTGGTCAGGACTATTTTATTTTGGATCATACTCCTCTACTTCGTACTTCTCATAACGATAATAGGATCGACAATATGGATTTTCCACCGCAACATGCGCCCGCTGTATGCACTGTTACACTGGCTCGACAATTACATACCGGGCAGACGCAATGCACCAGTACCCAACGATACGAATATTTCTGAATTTCACAAGCTCAATGTCGCGGCACAAGAAGCGGCAAATCGTTCGGAAGAACTTTTCGAGCAACAAAAACAATTTATAGGGAATGCCTCTCATGAACTACAAACTCCCTTAGCCATTTTAGGGAATCGTCTCGAATGGCTGCTCGATAACACAGAACTCAATGAAACACAAATAGAAGAGCTATTTAAGATGCAAAGAACATTGGGGCATATAGTTCGACTCAATAAAACGTTACTACTACTTACAAAAATTGAAAACGGACAATTCCCCGAGAGCACAAATGTAGATTTAGCTTTTATAATTAAAGAACAAATCTCTCTATACAACGAAATATACTCATCACGAAATATTTCCTATACAATAAACATTCCTGAAACATTCATTGTTTTAATGAATGAGTCTTTGGCCTCTACATTAATTACCAATTTACTTAAAAATGCATATGTACATACAACACAAGACAGCAATATCGAAATCACTCTTATCAATCGCACCCTGACAATTGCCAATGATGGAACAACGCCTTTGGACACCGAACACATATTCGAAAGATTTTATCAGGGAAGCAAAAAAGAAGGTTCTACCGGATTAGGCTTGGCCCTGGTAAAAGCGGTTTGTCGATATTACAATCTGCATATAGAATATCAGTTCAAAGAGTCGAAGCACTATTTCTCCATTACTTGGCCATAAACTAAAAAAACGATTTTTTTCAAATAATATCCCAGAATTTCAAATTCATTTCAAAATTGCTCCTAATCTTTGTATCATCAAATTAAAACAATGTCTAACTAATAATTTTTGAATGTTATGAAAAAGCTAATGATTCTTACAACAATTCTAATGGCTCTTGGTATTTCTACGGCTTGCGCCGATAACGACAAACCCATTGCTGTTACCCAATTACCTCAAAAAGCACAGCTGTTCATCAAGACACATTTCCCGAAAGAGAAAGTCGCTTTGGCAAAACTCGAACGGGATTTTCTGGAAACCCGTTATGAAGTTGTTTTCACCAATGGTTCCAAAGTCGAATTTTTGAAAGATGGTGAATGGAAAGAAGTTGAATGTAAATATTCGACAGTGCCAACAGCTATCATTCCTGCACAAATTGCAAGCTATGTATCTCAAAACTATCCAGATACACAAATTGTACAAATCGATAGGGACAAAAGAGATTATGAAGTGAAACTTACGAATCGATTAGAGCTTACATTCGATTTAAATTTCAACCTAATCGACATAGATGACTAATACGTTAGTCTCAACCGATTTTAACTTACCCACCTTATTTCAATAAGGTGGGTAAGTTTTTTAAATAACTCAAATAAAACTCTACTGCCTAAAAAAATACCGTTGGAGAGTTCCTCTCCAACGGTATTAAAAACAAACTATACTTATATACTTATTTGATAATATCCAAGTGTTTGAAACACTTTTCGATTTTTTCAAGAGCCACATCTACTTGTGCTCGTGTATGCGTAGCCATCAGAGAAAATCTTATCAACGTATCCTTAGGCGCAACAGCCGGAGAAACAACCGGATTAACAAAAATACCCTCATCAAACAAATCGCGAGTTACCCGGAATGTTTTCTCATTATCACGAATAAACAACGGAATAATAGGCGTACATGTATTCCCTATCTCACAACCTATACGTCTGAATCCTTCCAAAGCATAATTCGTCACGTCCCACAAGTTGGCTATACGTTCCGGTTCACTCTCCATAATATCCAAAGCAGCACCCACCGCCGCAGTCGAAGCCGGTGTAATACTTGCACTGAAAATATAGGAACGAGAGTTATGACGTAAATAATTTGCCGTTACCTTATCCGTAGCGATAAAACCGCCCAACGAAGCAAATGATTTACTGAACGTACCCATAATGAGATCCACATCATCGGTCACACCAAAATGGTCGCATGTTCCACGTCCGTCTCGTCCGAAAACACCTATACCATGTGCTTCATCGACCATCACTGCTGCATTATACTGCTTAGCCAGACGTACGATTTCAGGAAGATTGGCTACATCGCCTTCCATAGAAAACACGCCATCGGTCACTATCAATTTCACCTTATCAGGATTGCAATTACGCAACTGGTCCTCCAACGATTGCATATCGTTATGGCGATATTTCACCGGAGTAGAGAAAGACAAACGACGACCTTCGATTATCGAAGCATGATCGAGTTCGTCCCATAAAATATAGTCTCCGCGTCCAGTAACACAAGAGACTACCCCCAAATTGACTTGAAATCCAGTTGAATAAATAATGGCTTCTTCTTTCCCTACGAACTTAGCCAACCGATGTTCCAACTCCTCATGAATGTCCAATGTTCCATTCAAGAATCGGGAACCGGCACAACCCGTACCATATTTACGGATAGCGGCAATAGCAGCCTCTTTAATTTTTGGGTGATTGGTAAGACCTAAATAACTGTTCGAACCGAACATTAAAACTTTTTTGCCGTTGATTAAGACCTCGGTGTCCTGATCGCTTTCTATTTTACGAAAATAAGGATAAACACCAAGGGCTTTGGCCTTCTGCGGAGCATCATACTTCGACAGTTTTTCTTGCATCAATTTCATAGTTTATGCTGAATGTGTATTTGTTATAAACTATCTGCACTATTTCTAGTCACGATATACCTTGAAAATGCAGGTTGCAAAGATAACATAAATATCCGAAAGGAAATCATTTTTCACTTAAAAAAGTATCTATGGAAACGAATTTTTCTTACAGATGCAAACTTTTTATCACCTTCTTTTTTAAGAATAAATCTTAGCTTCGCGAACAGAAAATTTTTATACCATTAAAAATCAGATTTATAAAATGAGATGAAATCGCAAGGAGCAATCCTTTTATAATAAAATCTACTTCTTATTACCAAGAATTTGAAAAAAATTGCGAAATTTGCCGATTGTAAACTCAAAAGACAGAGAACAATATGAAATTCTCAGCACGACAAATAGCAGAATTCCTGCACGGAGAGTTGGTTGGAAATCCCTCGGTAGAAGTCAATAACCTGTCTAAAATTGAAGAAGGAACACCCGGTACTCTCTCTTTCCTTGCCAATCCCAAATACACGCACTATATATACCAAACCCACGCCAGCATAGTTCTGGTACATAAAGACTTTGAGCCGGAGCATCCTATCGAAGCCACTCTTATCAAAGTCGATGACCCATATGCCTGTTTAGCTATGCTTCTCAATTTGGTAAATGAAGCGACTATCGCCAAACGTGGTATTGAACAACCCAACTATGTCTCCTCGTCGGTCACACTCCCCGACGATATCTATTTAGGAGCGTTCGCCTATATCGGAGAGCGAGTAAAAATAGGTAAAAACGTAAAAATCTATCCTCAGACCTATATCGGGAATGATGTAGTTATCGGCGATAACGTTACCATTTTTGCAGGAGTAAAAATCTATCACAGCTGTGTCATCGGCAACAATTGTATTCTGCATGCGGGAACCGTTATCGGAGCTGACGGATTCGGATTCGCTCCCCAAGCCAACGGGGAATATGCGAAAATCGCTCAAATAGGAAACGTCGTACTCGAAGACAACGTCGAGGTCGGAGCCAATACAACAATAGACCGAGCTACAATGGGTTCTACGATTATCAAAAAAGGTGTGAAACTCGACAACCTGATACAAATCGCACATAACGTCGAAGTAGGAGAACACACGGTTATTGCGGCCCAAGCGGGAATTGCCGGTTCGGCAAAAGTCGGCAGCCACGCTATGATAGGCGGTCAAGTAGGAGTCGCCGGGCATATCAAACTGGGAGACCGAATTCAAGTCGGAGCCCAATCGGGTATACCCAATCATGTCGAGAACGACGCTGTAATCATGGGATACCCTGCTGTTCCTTCCAAAGAATTTGCCAGACAAGTCGTTTACGTAAAACGGCTTCCCGAACTTACCCGTACGGTGAAAGCTCTCGAAAAGGAGATAGAAGCATTAAAAGAACAATTGAAAAATAATAAACTATAATATCGATGAAACAAAAGACTCTAAAAAACAGCTTTTCGGTCAGCGGTAAAGGATTACATACCGGATTGAATATTACGGCCACGTTCCTACCGGCCCCCGAGAATCACGGATACAAAATACAACGCGTTGACCTCGAAGGACAACCCGTCATCGAGGCATTAGCCGAAAACGTAGTAGAAACAAGCAGAGGAACGGTCATAGCCGACGGAGATGTAAGAATAAGCACGATCGAGCATGCGATGGCTGCTTTGTATGCAGCAGAAATAGACAACTGTCTCATTCAGGTAAATGCACCCGAAATGCCCATTCTCGATGGCAGTGCCGCTGTTTACGCCGAAGAAATAGAGCGCTGTGGACTCGAAGAACAAAATGCCGAACGGGAATATTATCTTATCAAATCAAAAATCGAAATCCACGACGAAGAAACCGGTTCTTCAATCGTAGTATTACCAGACGATGAGTTTAGTATCAACACGCTCATCTCATTCGACTCTCCTATCTTGAACAATCAATTCGCCAGTCTCGACGATTTGCACGATTTCAAAAAAGAAATTGCCGGGGCTCGCACATTCGTTTTCGTACGAGAAGTAGAACCGCTGGTAAAAAATAATCTCATCAAAGGAGGAGATTTGGACAATGCTATCGTTATCTACGATCAAAAAACCTCACAAACCGAACTCGACAGGCTTGCCGACCTTTTAAACGTTCCTCACAAACACGTCGATGAATTGGGGTACATCAACAACAAACCGCTCGAATTCGAGAACGAACCGGCCCGTCATAAACTCCTCGACATTTTAGGGGATATAGCACTGGTTGGTAAACCCATAAAAGGTCGTATCATCGCCACTCGACCCGGGCATAAAATCAACAATCAATTCGCTCGGCTCATTCGCAAAGAAGTCCGTCGCCAAGACATTCAATGCCCCGCCTACAATCCCAATAAAGAGCCGCTTATGGACGTCAATCGTATCCGTCAGTTGCTCCCCCACCGCTATCCCTTCCTATTGGTCGATAAAATTATCGAAATGGGGACACGCCACATCGTGGGTGTAAAGAACGTTTCGGGTAACGAACCTTTCTTTCAAGGGCATTTCCCTGCCGAACCCGTTATGCCGGGTGTTCTTTTGGTCGAAGCTATGGCTCAAACCGGAGGTTTGCTGGTATTAAGCACCGTCGACGAACCGGAACGCTATTCGACCTACTTCATGAAAATAGACAATGTCAAATTCCGCCAGAAAGTCGTACCGGGAGATACCGTCATATTCCACTTATCACTGATGACCGAAGTGCGTCGGGGATGCGCCTACATGAAAGGATATGCTTTTGTCGGCGAGCGCATTGTCACCGAGGCCGAATTCATGGCACAGATTATCAAGAATAAATAAATCTAAAAAACAAATAAATGAAACAACCGTTAGCATACGTTCATCCCGACGCAAAGATTGCGAATAACGTAGTAATCGAACCATTCGTAACCATAGATAAAAATGTAATCATCGGCGAAGGGACACAAATAGGTTCCAACGTTACTATTCTGGAAGGTGCGCGTATTGGCAAAAACTGCAAAATATTCCCGGGAGCGGTTATCTCGGCGATTCCTCAGGACTTGAAATTTCAAGGAGAAGATACGACCGTGGAAATAGGCGACAATACGACACTGCGCGAATGTGTCACCGTAAACCGGGGAACCGCAGCCAAAGGAAAAACCATAGTGGGAAGCAACTGTTTGATTATGGCTTACTCACACATCGCCCACGACTGTATTGTCGGAGATAACGTCATTATATCCAACGCTACGCAAGTGGCCGGAGAAGTAATTATCGACAACTACGCTGTGATTGGCGGCGGGAGCCTCATTCATCAGTTCAGCCACATCGGCGCACATGTGATGGTACAAGGAGGTTCTCTCATCAACAAAGATATACCGCCCTACATCAAAGCCGGCCGCAATCCCATATCCTACGCCGGAATAAACTCCATCGGGCTCCGTCGGCGCAATTTCAGCAACGAAACCATTTGCAATATCCAAGAAATCTATCGTTACTTATATCTGTCCGACATGAATAACAGCGACGCGATAGAACGTATCGAGGCAGAGTTGCCCGCAACCAAAGAACGGGACGAAATCGTATTATTCGTCCGCAATTCGAAACGGGGTATCATTAAAGGATATCTATAATAATATCTACCAATTTATATCAGAGATGAAAGGGCCGATACGTGATGTACCGGCTCTTTCTTATTTTCCCCATGTTAAAAACTCAACCTCAATCCCAATCCACCGGTTTCGGGAACAACCATACTCAATTCATACGAAGTGGTCTGTTGCATACGCCCGCTTCTCATATTATTATAAAGAGCGGCAGCATTCTTCATTTGCTTTCGGGCATGCGATACCAATATAGCTCCACCGACAACAGCTCCGGCTCCTATTATTGTTGGGATAGCGATCGCCCCAGAAGCACTTTCAGTAGACAAAGAAATAACCCCACTGCATACCGCCACAGAACCAAAACCAATAGCTACCCATGCCCATGCATTCTGTTTTCTTACTTTGCTATATATATCATATAGAGGTACAATCCGAATGGCTTTTATCTCTTCTTTCGTCAGTTTTTGCGCTCCCCTATACAGACTTAAACCTTTTGCCTGTATCTCTTCACCCGAAAGAATATTCGAATCTGTTCCCGAAAAAGAATTGGAGGAATTATTCCCAGCCGTAGCAGCTTCCATACTTTGCGTTGGCAAAGCCATCTGAACAGGTTCCTCTGTTGGCGATTCCGACATGACTGCCAATCCCTGTTTCACCGCCATACCGGCTTCCAACGGGGAAAGAGATGGTTCACTCAATCGAGTCCGGGTATAATCGCTACCGGCTTCCACAACTTCGAGCGATGCAACCTGCTCCCCTTCTCTGAGGATATGTTTGCCGGTCACCGGGTGAACAAAATAGCTATCTTTGGAATAGACCTCCAACTTACTATTCGGCCATATTTCCTCCTCCGTCAAATCGATATACACATCTGTACCGTCTATCGCAACGATATGACCCACGTTAGCCGAGGAATCCACAGCCATTTCGATACGTTTCAACGGCATGCCCACCTGTATGGACTCCAATGTCTGTGACGGAACAGATTTGGCAGTCGAATAATCTCCGAAAACATCTTTCACTATTAACGAAGAAATTCGTTTACTCTCTTTCCTTATCCGTTTCTTGGTAACCGGATGCACGAAATAACCGGGTTTGGAACAGACCTCCAATATATCCCCCTTTGCAATTTTTCCTTCTGCCAAATCGATATATACGTCATCTCCCTCTACCGCAATCACATAACCGTCTGCCGATGTTTGTGCTTGTGTCGTCCATGCGACCGCCATACACAACGACAAAAACAATCCACACTTATTTCTCTTTCTCATATCTGTTTTATTTATGCTGTAAATATTTTTCAAAATGTCAATCGCACACCCAAGCCTCCGGTAGCAGGAGCGACCAAACTCAAACGGCAGGCATAGTCGCTCTGCTTACTCATAGTATTATAGTCTCGGGCTATTTTTTTTATGCTTATAGCAGATGCAATCTCCAAACCTGCGCCTATCAACATAATACCGCCACCAATCGGACTCACTATATAAAAAAATTCACCATACTCATCAAAAATTCCACTACCAGCACCAATAGCCCCCAACACTATCAAACCCCAGCCCCAATTACTCATCGACTTCGCAGATTTATAGCGAAAATACAAGTTAGAGTGGTCGGCAAACAACATACGGGCATCGTCTTTGGAAATCTTCTCCGTTCCCATATATAAACTAAAACCTCTGGCTTTCATCTCATCGCCATAATTTCCGAATCCGCTGGCGCTACCCATTACCCGGCTCTTGGCATCTCCATTGAAATATTGGTTCAGGTTACGACCTATCCCGATGAACGCTTTCTGTATCGCCTGACCGGTAACCGTCTGTTTGAAACCATCGGCGCCGCCGTTCAACTGCGCGCCGCCCAATGCGCCGTATTCCATCGACAACTGCGACTTTCCTTTCGCTTTCCCCGTCCCGCTACTCATAAACAAAACCTCGCCGGTCTGCAAATCGACAACCCGGGCGGTAATACTTACCGAAGCTGTCAAGGTCGCCACCTCCACATTCGACATGTATTGTGCTCCGAGATTTTTTCCGAAACCGGCCTGAAAAGCCCCCATAATCGACGCCAAAGGAATACCCGTTCTCACATTGACCACATCGGGCTTCTGCATGGTCACCTGAACTACATATTGAGCCCCGGCTATTTTCCCCCGCTGTATCGCGGTATTGGGATCTATGTAACTCCCGGTCAAATCGGTCTCGTCCATTTGCATTCCCATCACCGTACGATCGAGTAGCCGAACCTTGTCGCAAAACATCAATTGCTCCATCAACAAATCGGACACATACGTTCCGAAATACCCCACACCGACCACATCGTTCACCTGTGCCGGAGCCACAAATACCGAGACCTTTTCGTCTGTCGTCCTGACTGGATCGACCGATAAAACAGAAGGGCGATTCTCCTTAGCAGCCGGGGGCCCATATACATCGCTCGACGATTCCGAATGACTCGACTGGGACATCGCATTACATTGAACGGACATTCCCACTTCTACCTTCGACAGACTTTGTGCTGGAACGGCCTTTGCCAGAGAATAGTCGGTATACACTTTTACGACTTCGAGCGAAGCAACTTGCGACGGTTCTCTCTTTAATCGTTTCTTAGTAACCGGGTGAATGAAATAGCCCTCTTTTGAATAAACGGCCACCTTATCTCCCGGCTTTACTTTCCCGGCCGCTAAATCGATATAAACTTTTTCGCCTTCGACAGAAATTACATACCCGGCCGCTTCGTTCTGCGCTTGTATCGTACCGCCTGCTGCCATCGAAAAAACGAGAAATACGATACAGATAATACATTTTATCTTCATACCTGCTACATCGTCCTGTCCCCCTTCGAACGAATTTAAAATAAAAAAGCGTAGGGAACATTCTGCTTATTTTCACGGAGGTATCGCCAAACACCCATTCACGAAATAAACAGCCCACCCCACGCCTTGCCGGTATAACCTCACCCCTTGCTGGGGTGGTATAGGCAAGCATGAGCGTTTTGTGACTGCTCTATCCTTCGTGAATTGAAAATTGGCGATTTTCCATGAAAGGATAAGCAAAAACGCTTTTATCAAAAAAAGGTTATCGAACAAAGCCACAGCTCACATTCGACACCGCAAATGTAGTGCAAACCAGAGACAAATGCAAGTTATGTTTGCGATTTGTTAAAAAAGTCCCCAAACTCATACACACTATAATATATAGTTTTATTGCATTATTTTAAATAAAATATTTTAGAATTAGAATCTATTAAATATATTTGCAATTATATTATTAATGGAATTTCCGAAAACCATCAAAAGAGTAGGAAAAACAAAACAAGCAATGTTATGAAGAAAATTTTCTTAGTGGCAGCTATGGCAGCCGTAGTACTGACTAGTGTAAACGCACAAAACAAGTACAAACCCGAAAACATGAGTTTCTCGACAGAATTGAACTATTCGCCCGGCGGAGCTACTACTGACGGACAATTTTCATTACCCGACTACGGCGCCAAAGTTCGTTTGCATTTAAACGAAAAAATGGCTGTTCGCTTGAAACTGGGATTAAACACATCTACCGATAAAGATGTCACCTA
Source organism: Barnesiella intestinihominis YIT 11860 (assembly GCF_000296465.1). Taxonomy (NCBI): domain Bacteria; kingdom Pseudomonadati; phylum Bacteroidota; class Bacteroidia; order Bacteroidales; family Barnesiellaceae; genus Barnesiella; species Barnesiella intestinihominis. The sequence continues at coordinate 240,391 of NZ_JH815204.1, read as the reverse complement.
TTACGAAAGCCCGACAGACCAAAAAGAGTACGAAAGAAACAGCAAAGAATCTATCACTACATTTTCGATTATGCCCGGTTTTGAGTATCACTTCACCAAATACGAAAGAATCTCTCCATATGTTGGCGGTGAAATTGGCCTATTGACTTCTACCGCTAAAACAAAAACCGACAACACCGAAAACGACGATAAAACAGAGACCAAACGTCCCGGTCTGGGATTTGGCGTAAATGTATTTACCGGTGTAGATGTTTATCTGTGCAAAGGCCTGTATTTAGGATTCGAACTCGGATTGGGTTACGACTCTATGAACTACAAAAGAGGAACTACCACAACTGTCTCAGGGTCGACGACCACCAAAACAGACGGTACTACTTCTAATTTACAAAGCAGATTCGGATTCCATGCGACTCCGTCGTTACGCGTCGGCTGGAATTTCTAATATACGAAATGAGTTAACCCCTCCGTTACTACGTGCCACCTCCTCTATATTTTGTTTGACAACAAAACACAGAGGAGGAGGGTGAGATGTATCCCCCCTTCTCCTCTGCCGTGTCCCGTAGCATTACGGGGTGCTGCGAATGGTATAGGGGAGACACCGAAGAAACGATAGTTTCTGAGGAGAGGGGTTAGAAATATAAAAAGACCCCCCTCTGATTTCCCATCATACACGAGGCATATCTTTCTGATATGCCTCGTCCTTTTTTTGAGGACTAAATGCAAACCTCAAATAACAACGACCTTTTATACTTATCCGCAAGTTATTCCCTGAATATCGATTATAATCATGAAATTTTATAGCCTTTATTTGGCAGGAGAAAGATTTTTAGTACTTTTACATACCGAAAAAAAGAACCTAATTACAAAAAAATTATGATATATAAATTCAGAATTGTTTCAGACGAAGTCGACAATTTCAAACGGGAAATATGCATCGATTCCGATGCTTCTTTTCTCGAACTGCACGATGCCATACTCGATTCTGTCGGCTTTTCTAAGGATCAAATGACCTCATTCTTCATTTGTGACGACGATTGGGAGAAAAAAACAGAAATTACCCTGATGGACATGGGGAAAGATTCTGACGAAGATACGTGGATCATGGCGTCTACAAAACTAAGCGACCTCATCGAAGACGAAGGCCAACGATTAGTTTTTGTATTCGATTACATGACCGACCGCATGTTTTTTATGGAATTGAAAGAGATCGAACCGGGAAAAGATTTAGAGACCCCGGTCTGCACACGTAAGGAAGGCAATCCTCCCCAACAAACGATGGATTTCGAAGAACTAGAAAAAAAGAATGTCGCGAATAATTCTTCCGACTTCGATGAAACCTTTTACGGAGATGAAACCTTCGATCCCTCGGAACTCGACGAAGAAGGATTTGCCGATCTGAATATGGACGACGAATACAACAATATGTAACAAAAAACGACAATTCAATAAAAACGAGGAGAATACGAATACCGTATTCTCCTCGTTTTTTATTCTACAATCGTAACGGTGACACGACGAGCTCCTCCGCCGTTACGGAACTCACACAAATAGATACCCTGCCACGTACCCAAATCAAGGGCTCGGCCTCTTATCGGAATAGTCAAAGAAGCTCCCAGTAAAGATGCTTTGATATGTGCCGACATATCGTCGTCTCCTTCGTATATATGTTTAAAATAAGGAGCTCCATCGGGCACGATTCGGTCGAAGAAGGCTTCAAAGTCCAAACGGACGTCGGGATCGGCATTCTCATTGATTGTCAATGCAGCCGAAGTATGCTTGATAAAAAGGTTCAGCAAGCCGTTTTCCGGCAACTGAGGGAGACGAGACAAAAGCTCTTGGGTTATCAAATGATAACCTCTCCCATAATGCGGTAATCTTATCTCCATTATCTTAACCATCGCTTCATAATTTAATTATTCTACAAATATAATCGACTCCGTGGAAAATCAGCAGGGAATTTATAAGCCACTATCGAAGATATATTTTAAACCTCCTCCTCTGTGTTTTGTTGTCAAACAAAATATAGGGGAGGTGTCCGTAGGACGGAGGGGTTAAACACTTATGACGAATAGATTAAACTCTACAAAATCCTATGACAGCATTCCCGACTTCTCATCGAAGTGACTGAAACGTGGTTATAGACAAAAAATTCATCGTTGAAATTCAGGACTCCCTCACAGATTTTCTACTGAACCATATAATCATATTCCGGCAATAAAACAATCCACACTGAAACTTGTTATATCCATATAAATAAAAATACCCCACATAACAAAGCCTAATTTAATTTTAAAACTATATGGATATAATCATTCATTTTTTCCGCAGCTATCCCGAGATGGCGATTTTTCTCACTCTGGGTATCGGTTTCTGGATAGGAAGTCTCAAATACAAAAACTTCTCTTTGGGAACCGTCACTTCGGTTTTATTAGTAGGTGTATTGGTAGGACAAATGAACATCGATATTCCCGGGCCACTCAAATCGGTATTTTTCCTGCTATTCCTATTTGCTATCGGATATAGCGTAGGTCCTCAATTTTTCCAATCCTTACGCAGCGACGGAATCCATCAAGTTATATTCGCTTGTATATTTGGCATTGTCTGTATAGGCTCTACCTACTTAATTGCCAAAATCATGGGTTATAATGCAGGTATGACCATAGGTCTGTTTGCCGGAGCACAAACCATATCGGCAGCCATCGGAGTTGGAACAGACACCATCGGTACTCTTGGAATTTCAGCAGAAAAACAACAAGAATGGTTGAATATCATACCGGTTTGCTATGCCGTCACTTACATTTTCGGAACCATAGGCTCGGCTTACATCTTAGGTACACTCGGTCCTCGGTTACTCGGTGGACTCGAAAAAGTAAAAAACGATACCCGGGCACTTGAAAAAGAACTGAAACAAGACAACGAAGAAAACGATCCGGCACTCATGAATGCCAACCGGCCGGTTGTATTCAGGGCCTACAAAATAGAATCGGACTGGTTCAAAACTCCACAAACGGTAAAAGAAATAGAAAAACATATTAAGGAGATGGGAAGAAGAGTCTTCGTCGAACGTGTCCGAATCGATGGAGAAGTCCTCGACATAACCCCAAAAACAGTTCTTAAACAAGGTGATGAAGTGGTTTTAAGCGGAAGACGGGAAACCATCATAGAAGACGAAAGCTGGATAGGGCCAGAAATTTTCGATCCAGAACTATTGGATTTCCCCGTGGAAGATATTTTCGTACTACTTACCAACAAAGAACTTCATAAAAAAACAGTTCGTCATCTCCGTTCGTTACCCTGTATGCACGGAATCATTATCAAACAGATAAAGCGTTCGGGCGTAGAAATACCGGTCTATCCGAAAACTGTATTGTATAAAGGCGACACACTGGAAATCGTAGGACTAAAACGAGAAATAAGCGAAACAGCCCCCACCTTAGGATATGTCGACCGGCCTACCAATAAAACCGATATGATATTCGTAGGTCTCGGTATCCTCATCGGCGGTATCATCGGAGCTCTAACCATTCATTTAGGTGGTGTTCCTATCAGTTTGAGTACAAGTGGCGGAGCTCTACTCTCTGGATTATTCTTCGGTTGGTTACGCACCAAACACCCGACCTTCGGACGAGTTCCCGAACCAGCAGTTTGGATATTCAATAACTTAGGTTTGAATATGTTCATCGCTGTTATAGGAATAACCGCAGGTCCCACGTTCCTGTCCGGAATCCGTGAAGCTGGTTTCATGCTATTCATTGCCGGAGTTTTAGCCACTACAATACCGTTATTATTAGGATTGCTTATCGGTGCGAAAGTATTCAAATTCCGACCAGCTATAAATTTAGGCTGCTGCGCGGGAGCCCGTACCACAACTGCGGCGTTGGGAGCTATCCAAGAAAGTCTTGGAAGCACGTTACCGGCTATGGGATACACGGTAACTTATGCTATCGGTAATACTCTGCTCATTTTAGGGGGCGTCGTCTTAGTCCTTCTCTCTGCATAAACAAAAGACATATATATAAACAAATACTCGTAACAATTATGAAAAGTCAAGAAAAACTGCCTCGTGCCATGGCCGATTACGGCAAAAGATTCGAACAAGGACTGGAACAGATGAGTCCCTTCGAAATAAAAAACGATCTAATTTCCTATGCCAAAGAGTGCGACCAGAAAGCCGTCTGCCAATTCTTAAATGCAGGTCGGGGAAATCCTAATTGGATAAACACAGTCGCTAGGGAGGCTTTTTTCCTCTTAGGTACTTTTGCTATCGAAGAATCAAAACTCACATTTGAACTTCCCGAAGAAGGTATCGCCGGAATGCCTCAAAAAGAAGAAATAGCCAAACGGTTTGAAAATTTTCTCAAACATCACGAAAAAACACCGGCTGCACATTTGTTGAACGAAAGTGTTCAGTTTCTCACGAAAGAAGGCATAAATGCCGATGATTTGATTCATGAATGGGTCGATAGCATCATAGGCGACCAATATCCCGACCCGGACCGTATACTCAAATATACCGAATTGATCGTTGAAAAGTATTTAATACAAGAAATGTGCGACCGACAAACACCTCCCGACCACTACGATCTTTTCGCGACAGAAGGTGGAACCGCTGCTATGTGCTATCTTTTCAATTCGCTGAAAGCAAATAAACTGTTATCACAAGGTGACCGAATAGCTCTCATGACTCCTATCTTTACGCCTTATATCGAAATTCCCCAACTAAAAGAATTTAATTTCGACGTAGTCAATATACAAGCCTCGCAACTGACAAAAGAAGGCTTTCATACTTGGCAATATCCCGAAAATGAATTAAATAAACTAAAAGACCCTTCTATAAAACTGCTCTGTTTGGTCAACCCGAGCAATCCTCCCTCATACAGTTTAGATGAAGCGACCCACAAGAGAATAATAAAAATCGTACGGGAAAACAATCCCAACCTCATGATTATAACCGACGATGTATATGGTACATTCGTGCCCCATTTCCGTTCTCTTATGTATGAACTACCCTATAACACAGCTTGTGTATATTCTTTCTCAAAATATTTCGGGGCCACCGGTTGGAGATTAGCGACTATCGCTATTGCCCGACATAACGTATTCGATGCTCAAATAGCGCTTCTTCCCGAAAAACAACGAAAAGAACTACACGACAGATACGATAGTATCAACCTCAATCCCGACAAGATTTTATTTATCGATCGATTGGTCGCCGACAGTAGGTTGGTAGCACTTAACCACACGGCAGGGTTATCCACTCCTCAACAAATACAAATGTCACTCTTCGCTCTCTTCTCTCTTTGCGATATGCAAGACATATACAAAAACAAATTGCAAAAGATGATAACCAATAGACTGACAGCCATGTGGGAAAAGACCGGGTTCAAATTACTTCCCGATAGCTTGCGGGCCGGGTACTATTCCGAAATCGATATTATGGTATGGGCAACCCAATTATATGGAAAAGACTTTGCCGAGTATCTCGAAAAAAATTACGAACCACTCGACTTTGTCATTAGATTAGCCAAAGAAGCCGGTGTAGTCGTTCTGAACGGTGATGGATTCGATGGACCTCGATGGTCTATACGAGTATCGTTAGCAAATCTCGATGAAATGAATTACCGAAAAATCGGGACAATTATCGGGCATACATTGGAAGAATATGCCCAGAAATGGAAAAATGAAACGGCCAAAAAAGAACCCGTTATTTACTAATTAATTTAGATGCAAAAGCCGGAATTTAACCCACCAGCAAAAACGTTTCAGCCAGGAGGTTGATTCCGGCTTAAAATGAACAGTTACATCACAACTTTCTCGACTAAAAAACAGAATGTATGATGAAGAAACCAACGCCATGTGATATTCGAATTTCTCTATACCATATATATTACGCAACAAAATGGTACGAAACGGATTATCTTCACTCATCTGGCCGAATGTCATAGACACATCGTCGACGGTAATACCGTATGAATCGCCGCAAATAGATACAAATTCATCGATATTCAACTCGGAAAAATTTCGCGGAGGTTTTGAATATTTCTTATACAAAGCCCTTATTATATATTTAGAAATCATAGCACTATAAAAATATCTACCAAAGCTCTTTTAATCTACGGAATAAATATAAGCAGGAATAAGAATACACCCTAATTATCATTTAATTTTTTTCTATGAATTAATATGCACAAACAATCGTTTATAAATATTAACCTACAAACTGTGAATAAAAATAACTTTCTACATTACAAGTAATTATAAAAACATGTCGATTAGAATTTCTCATTTTTCCTATATTTGATTTACTCTTTCCCGAAGGCATTGTATATCATAACTTCCCGGTGATTGATACAAACGCAACCCAAACTCTGCTGTCACGGCTATGGTATGGTCGATCAAATCTGCTACAACGGCCTCATACATCTTCCATGTTTTCTCCGCAGAGAACAAGTAAAGTTCTACCGGAAGTCCTCGCTCCGCCATAGGCAGATAACGTACCATATAAAGCATATCGGGATTGGATTTTCCCATTTGACGTATATAGTTTTCCAAATAAACTCTGAACAACATACTATTCGTAACCCTAAGTTCCTCTGCCAAAAAAGAATTTCCAGAGTTACAAGCCTGTTGAATAGAGTGTAACCGCTGAACAACGAACTCACCGATCAAAAAATGATCCTTAAATCGAAGTAAATCCTCTTCACGGAGAAAAGAAATACTATTTATATCCAAAAGTATCTGCCGGGAGATACGACGCCCCCCTCCTTCAAACATACTTCGCCAATTGGTAAAAGAGCCTGTCACCAAAGCGTATGGCGGAATAGTGGTCGTCGTATTATCAAAATTCAAAACTTTTACTGTATTGAGAGTCACATCTTGTACGATACCGTTAGCATTATATGCCGGAGCCGTTATCCAATCTCCTTTATGTAACATATTATTTGCCGAAAGCTGTATTCCGGCTACAAACCCCAATATCGTATCCCTAAAAATCAGCATGAGAATCGCAGCAGATGCACCCAATCCGGCAAACAAACGAGCAGGAGACTGATCTATAATTGTTCCTATTATACTGATAAAACCAATTGAAAATAAGATAACCTGTATGGTCTGCACACCACCTTTTATGGGATAATGGCGTAAACTTTCCTTTCCATTAAAAATATCGAGAAATGCATTCAGCACACCATTCAAGAATCGAAGAATAAGAGCTATGATATAAACCTTGCATATACGATCGATAAGTATATACCAACTACTCTCTATATCAAACGCCGAAGGCAAAAATGCATATAGAATAAAAGCTGGAGCCAACGCAGCCAGCCTCGACACCACCTTCTTGTCATATAAATGATCGTCCCATTCAAATTTTGTACGGCGAATGATTGGAAGTAGCAATCTATTTATTAGCAACTTACAAAGCACATCGCACAAAATGGCTATCAAAACGATCAAGATTACATAAACCACATTATGCCATGCTTCCGTATTGGCAGAAAATAGATCGGCAACATCGTGCAATATCTTCTCTATTGATTCCAACATACCCATATCGTCATTCTGCAACTGGTTGAGACTCTATTTTCTTTTCTTTTTTCCCGAAAGAAAATCGATAACCTACCGTATAAGTAAATCCAAACGGGGAACTATCCGTTCCAAATCCCGGTATATACCACGGTTGAGAATAAGTATTCTTTTTATGGCTGAACATCAATCGATAACGAACAGTCCACCCCATATAAAAATTTTTATACACTTGCACCCGAAGCCCTCCCAACAACTCACCCCAATGAGCCCATGATTTCTGTCCGGTAATTTGTAGTTTTTCAGATTCTCCCCAATAAGGTGACTCTACTAAAATATTATCTATATCATACGTAAAAAAAGAAAAGCCATACCGAATACCGATATAGAAAAAACTCATTGCAGTTTTATTATATCCGAAATTGTAGTTCATTCCTACACGGTTATAAAGAGAAGCTTTATTCCTGTATGTAAAGTTCAATCCCTCGGGAGTATTATCGGCATGTCCAATCCCGATTTCCCATACTGGAAAAAAACGATTATGCAAATCCAATTCTGCCGCTATTTCATAATTGCCATAACTTTGTCCGAATAGATTTGCGATCCCATCAAGAATGTTGACATTTACGGAGAGACCATTAAACAAGGGATAAAGATACCCCTTTATTTCTGGCTCTTCCGGCTCCGCAACAACACTATCCGTTTGCACCGGTACAATTTCTTTTTTCGCTGTTGGATCGACAGGCGTTACCCGTCGTTGCGCAACCGACGCAAAGATTACCCCTAAAAACAATATGAAAATTTTACTCCTCATCTGGGGTCTGGGTTTGAACTGTATAAAAAATCCGTATACTCTCCACATTTTTATTCGTGATCTCCGGGACTGTCACAGAAACAGAGTCAAGTATATTACGTGTATACCGACACGTATCGATAACAAAATTATACATCGCCCCGCAATCAATCGACACGAAATAGGGATACGACCGATAAACAAATGTGAGCGTATCGTTATAACGAGGAGACGAAAGACCTTGCTGTTCGTAATGAATGACATATTGCGTCGAGTCTTGTGTAAACCGCAACGGAAGATAAACTTGTGTTACGGCAACCGCCGAATCGAGTAACATAGAATCGGTTGGCTGTCCTATACCGAAAATTGAAATGGAATCGACAGACAAAGCCGTCTCTTGTGCATCATAAGAATAAAATTGAGCCAAAGGAATACTACTACGATTATCCACACAACCGTTACTGCCACAGTTACTTAAAACTAAGCAACATACACATAAAAATAGAACTCCTTCGATAAAACTCAAAAGTCTTCCCATCTCACCACATCATTAAATGGTTTTCTTTTTCTCTCCGTCTCCACACCCTCGGCAGGATAGCCCAACGGCAAAAGAACCATAGGTTCCCATAAATCGGGCAAATTCAAAATCTTTTTACATCGCTGCACGTCAAAATTACAGACCCAACAAGAACCTAACCCTTGTTCGGCAGCAGCCAAAACTAAATGTTCGGTTGCTATCGCTATATCGACATCACAAAAATCCTTATTATCGGACAAACGCTTCCACGACGTACTATGGTCTCCGCAAACAACTATACACATCGGAGCCGATGCGAACCATTCACGTGGATAACAATCGTACAAAGCTTTTAGCTTTTCCGGGTCACGAACCACGACAAAAGCCCACGGTTGAAAATTCACAGCCGACGGAGCCAGTCTCGCCACCTCCAAAATATATTCGAGTTTAGCCCGCTCGACCTTCAAAGACTTAAAAGATCGCACCGAACCCCTAGCCTTCGCCAGTGTAAGCAAATCGGAACATTCGTTTCCTTTCAAACCGCTCATAAATTCAAGACTTACGTTAATTACTTAAATTCGGTTTCTATCTGATAATTATTTCTTTCACTCGAATTTCGAGAAATAAGTTCTCCCAAAAAACCGGCAAGAAACAATTGAGTACCCAAAATCATAGCTGTCAACGCCAAATAGAAATAAGGAGAATCGGTTACCAGCCGATACGGTAAACCATTATATAAACAATATAACTTATTCGCCCCCACAACAATGACAGAAATAAGTCCTAAAAAGAACATCAAACTACCCAACAGCCCGAAAAAATGCATAGGTTTTACCCCGAAACGAGAAAAAAACCATAGCGTAATTAAATCGAGATACCCGTTTACAAAACGATCCAATCCGAATTTTGTCTTACCGTATTTACGAGCCTGATGATGGACAGCCTTCTCCCCAATCTTATTATATCCGGCATTCTTAGCCAAGTAAGGAATATAACGATGCATATCGCCATAAACCTCTATATTTTTTATCACCTCTTTTTTATACGCTTTCAGCCCGCAATTAAAATCGTGCAGATTTTTTATGCCAGACACTTTACGAGCTGTCGCATTGAATAATTTAGTGGGTATAGTCTTGGATAACGGATCGTAACGCTTTTTCTTCCAGCCCGAAACGAGGTCATACCCTTCGACCGCAATCATACGATACAATTCGGGGATTTCATCGGGGCTGTCTTGCAAATCGGCATCCATAGTAATAACGACATCGCCTTCGGCTCTTTGAAATCCGGTATAAAGCGCCGGAGATTTGCCATAGTTCCGCCGGAATTTCACCCCCTTAACACGAGAATTTTTTTCTCGCAACGACTCAATCACTTGCCAAGAGTCATCGGTACTCCCATCGTTAATAAACCAAATTTCATACGAGAACTTGTTTTCCTCCATTACCCGCTCGATCCACGCAGTCAATTCAGGAAGTGACTCCGCCTCATTATATAAAGGGACTATTACCGAAATATCCATATTCCTATTTCTTTGTTTTACTTGACTTAAACCAAACAGAAACGAGCCATGCCATTACTGCCGACAATAAAGAACCGAAAAATACATTCACCCACATTTGTTGAATAACGACTGCCATAGGAGACGGAATATTCCCCTGTTCCAAACCGGTTTTTACAGCCTCCAACAATGAAGGGTCACTTGTCATATTTAATGATTCCAACAAAGTTACAGCAGCCGAAAGCTGAGATTTTATATATTCTGGATTGATATAAACATAATAAATATACTGTGCCAAACCACTGATAAGCGAGGCAAAAAAGAAAAGCAAAATACCCATCATCCACAATTGAGAGAAGTAGCTGCCTCCTTCATTTTGATTACTGAACCTACGCATCATGAAGAAAACTACCAACGGGACGAATAGCAACATTATAGTAGAAACGACATTACAAAAAGGATAATTCAAACTCAACACAGCAAATATAAATTTCACCACGAAATAGAGCCCCATATAGGCTCCCGCCTCCATAGCGAATTGAACGATTCCCTTTTGTGTATTATTCTTCTCCATCAAAATATCGTTTTCCAATGTACATATAGGCTACAAAGGTATCACTTTTGCGGCAATATTTATGTGGGAAAAAGCCAAAAATAGAGATAATATCGACAATATATATCGAAAAGAAAGAGTGCCAAACAATAAGAAAACCTAAAACAAATAAAAGACTTGGCTGTTCCATTGTTTCTGATTACCTTTGAACCCCTTTTTATTAAAGCAGCATGAATAAACGATATGTAATGATTTTCACCGCTATATGCGGTTCTATTTTCTCTTTGCTGGCCGATATGCCCCGAGACTATTATCCCAACTCTCTGGAAGGGAAAAACGGCGCTGAACTAAAAACAGAGCTACATAATCTTCTGAAAAACCATACCCGGCTTCCCTATGGGTCTCGCGATTACAACCAAATAGCATGTACATGGACAGTCTTTAAAAAAAGCGATGTCCGTCCCAACAAAAAAGTATGGGATATGTATTCCAACAACTCTTATAACTTTTCGAACGGAGCAGGAGCAACGAAAGGCATGAACATCGAGCACAGCGTACCCAAAAGTTGGTGGGGAGATGCTTACGATGAAACAGCCACTCCTCTTACCCGATTTAAATACGACGGTTCCTACGATTTACACCACCTAACGCCTTCCGATGCCGCTGCCAACACGGCTAAAAGCAATTATCCATTGGGAGAGGTCGATTCTCCTTTGTTCGACAATGGTGTTACCAAAGTGGGAACCGGACAAGCCAACGGTAGAGCGACCAACCTGTTCGAGCCCGCAGACGAATACAAAGGCGACTTCGCCCGCATGTATTTATACTTCGTGACCTGCTATCAAGACTATTCATGGAAGTCTTCTGCCCTATCCATGTTCGCTCAAAACAGTTACCCCACACTGAATGCCTATGGACAGTCCCTATTACTGAAATGGCATCGACAAGACCCTGTCAGTCAAAAAGAAATAGACCGCAACAACGCCGTATACAGTTTTCAAGGAAACAGAAATCCTTTCATAGACTATCCCAATATGGTAGAGTATATCTGGGGCGACTCGACAAATTATGAATTCAGTTTTTCGGGACAATCCACCTCCGCCCCAAGTATCAGTATATCAAACGACAAAATCGAATTCGGATACATCGGAACCGAAACATCGAAAGATAAAGAGATATACATCAAAGGGAAAAATCTGACAACAGATATTACAGCAAAACTATTGAATAACGATTCGGGAGATTTTTCTTTGGGAATGTCCAATCTGCCGGCTCATGAATTAAACACGACCGGAATCAATCTCGCCATAACCTTTTCTCCCCGGTCGATCGGGACTCGCAATGTGACACTCCGATTATCGAGCGACGAATTATCTGCCCCCGTAGACATAACCATTTCTGGAACTGTACTCTTGTCCGATGCCTCCTATTTGAGAATCATCGACATAAAATCGACCTACAAGAAAAGCGACGAACCAGTGCGCCTGATGCTAAACATGAACTTGGATACACAATGGACTGTGGACGGAAAACCGGCTACACATCTCACTCCTTCCGAATTGTCCGCAGGGCTTCACACAATACAATTCACGACTATTTACGGAACAGGGAAAATGCGTGTACAAATCATAGAATAAAAATTACTATCAATCATGAATGCAGCTAAATATATCCGTTATATCCTAACAATCGCAACAGCCCTCCTTTTCTTTTCGGCCTGTAAAGACGATAAGAACGAGAGTCAACCAACCGACTTTATTTTACGGGTAAACGAGTCGGTATCTATCAAGCTACCCAACTCGACAAGTTATACCATAACGACCAATAACTCCGCAATTTCTTATGAATTGTCGGGAAAAATACTCACAGTGACAGCTATTAAAGAAGGGAAAGTGACTCTAACCGTTATCCTCGACTCAGGAGAAAGCCACAACTACTCGTTTACCATTTCGGCAAACTCTTATCAAATGGGTTTTACTATCGACTCCACGCCCCGAATAGAATCATGGATATCCGGCTCGACCGTCAAAACGGAAGAAACGGCAGGACTCCAAGTGAGCTGCGAGTCCGGCATGGATATAACCGGCTCTCCGACCGACAAATCGACACGCTCCTATGGATTTACTTATGTCGAAACAGGGAAACTTTTACGATTTTCTGCACAAGGCGATTTTTCCCAAAAAGGGATTTTGAACAACGGAATCATGGCTACCCGTGACAATGACAATACACCCATACAATACGAGGCTTGCACGGTTTCCATAGAAAAAGTAAACGATGCCGGGAAGATCTGGTTCACTTTACAATTTACCGACCGAAGCGACATTCGTATTGTTACAGAAATTTTCTAAAAATTTTCATAGCCAAGCACGCACATTAAAAACGGGATAAAATTTGAAAATTTATCCCGTTTTTAATTACATGGGATGCAAAATACAAACTGATAGAATTCATTCGATAACTGCCGATTTGCTTCTTTAATGACAAATAACTATCTTCGCCCCACAAACTCATACCGGAAAACACCCGATCTATGGACGAAAAGGACAAAAAAATAGCACGACTCGAAGAGCTGCTACAATCTATCAAAGATAATATCGACGAAACCGAATCTGTATTGGATTCATTATCCAATAGTGAATTGCAAGCCGAAAACGACAATGATTTACCGGACGACGAATTTGATCGTTTACTCGACGAGTTTATTCAAAGTCAATTATCAGAAGAGGAGACGGAAGATGAAGAAGAAAGCGATAATTCCCCGTCTAATACCAGCCATCATATCATCTTTAAAAATACTTTTTTCTCCATATGCGACACAAAAGAACAAATACCCAGAGATTCACTACGCACACAATTCAGTGTTGATGAAGGAGAATATCTATTCATTTCGACAGAATGCATAGGACAAAACGAATCTGCTACAATAGATGCTTGGGACGAAACTTTTTTAACAGAACTAATTGCCCCCGATGGAAGCTCCTACATAGAAACTCAAATTTCCATGCCGATCGACACCGAAAACTACGCCAGTCCATCGGCATATTTCGCTCTTCCTGAAAGAGAAAACAGAGAAGGCTCATGGATTTACTGCCTATCCCGACTCTCCGACAAAGAAGAATATACAACCAAAAGCGCGACTTTTATATCTTTGCCCCAGAAATACGACGAATGTTTCGAAGTAAACAACTATCTATTGTTCAAAAACGAAAGCATCGCTCCCGACCCAGACCGTCCTATCATCTCCTACACAAGTATAAACCCGAGTATACATAGCAACTATTATATCGGATTCTGCGGGATAAGCAAACTAAAAGACACGGACAAATCGTATGAATATGAAATAAAAATCCGTGCACAAACCGGATTAACCAAATACGAAACAGTCGGAACTTTCATTTCACAAGACGACGAAGAAAGAAACCGGCTATGGACATTCCAAGAACCCGTCGACTTCTCGGATTATGAAAACGGAGAATATGCCGTCGAGATCTATTTCTTAGGAGAAAAAGTATTGAATGCCCCGTTTCGCATTGGGAACGAAGAAGAAGGAGAATATAATCTATTCAACATACAGACACGTCCCCCGATCGGAGAAAAAAAAGAGATAGACCCGACAAAAGAAAAAGACGCCATGGACTCTTTACAAGAGATGATCGGGCTAAACAATCTGAAACGGAGCATTGCCGAACATCTCAACTATGTAAAACTATTGGCCGCACGCAAAAGAGCCGGATTAAAAGCCTCGATACCGCCCCTTCACATGGTCTTTACCGGAAACCCGGGAACAGGGAAAACAACCGTTGCCGATTTCATCGGTGAGATTTTCCACAAAATGGGGTTACTCGAAAAAGGTCACGTCATACGTACCGACCGTAGCAAATTGGTGGGCAAATGGTTGGGAGAGACCGAACAAAAAACCGAAGCTGCCATCGAAGCCGCCAAAGGAGGGGTCCTTTTCATAGACGAGGCTTACAGTCTGTTTACCAATGACAAAGATGGAGACAAACGCGACTTCGGAAACAGAGTCATAGAAACATTATTACCGAAACTGTCGGACGACAACTTCGGGACAATCGTTATTCTCGCCGGATATCCAGCAGAAATGAAACTGCTTTTGGAATCGAACTCCGGCTTGCAATCCCGATTTCCTTTTACATTTCACTTCGAAGATTATTCACCCGAAGAATTATTGGAGATAGCCGACCTCACCATACAACGCGAAGGGTACGAAATAACCGACTCTGCTCGTCAAACGCTATTAGAACTGATAAAAAAAGACCATCGAAACAGAGACCGCCATTTCGGGAACGCCCGCTATGTCAACAGACTTATCTCTTCGAAAATACTTCCGGCCATGGCCACTCGTTTGGCTCAAAGCGGAATATACGATTCGGGGAATCCC
This sequence comes from Barnesiella intestinihominis YIT 11860, assembly GCF_000296465.1. Lineage (NCBI taxonomy): Bacteria > Pseudomonadati > Bacteroidota > Bacteroidia > Bacteroidales > Barnesiellaceae > Barnesiella > Barnesiella intestinihominis. Next base: position 225,098 of record NZ_JH815204.1, on the reverse strand, counting down.
GACAAACGGTCGCTCGTCACCATCGAACAAGAAGATATACCCGATAACACCGATGAAAAAATAATCATATCTTCGGAGGAATTCGATGAACGAACCATAGATGAATGCTTAGCCCGACTCGACAGAATGATCGGATTATCCAATGTAAAAGCCGCAATCCATAACTTTGTAAAGATCGCCCGGTTATTACACGAGAACGAAAAAAATTTCTTTGGGGAAATCCCTTTGAAATGGAGCTTCGCAGGAAATACAGGAACCGGGAAAAGCACAGTCGCTGAAATTATGTCCGACTTACTGAAAGCCATGAACATACTCGGCAACGGACAATTTATAGAAATAAAAGGAGAACAGCTCTACAATGTCCCCGACTATAAAGTGGACGAAGTTCTACAAGATGCCATGAAAAAGTCACGACAGGGACTTTTATTCATCGATGGCGACTCTCCGAAATTCAAAAATGCATACAACACATTCGATAGCGAACAACTACGAATCAAGTTGGCAGGATACACCTCTGCCCTGCCCGGAGCTCATGCTCTCATCATTGCCGAGAACCGGGCTCCCCGGCAAGATTTGGTAGAACAGTTAATTGGCAACGGCGCTCACGAAGTCGACCACACTTTAATTTTCGACGACTATACCTCGGAAGAGTTATTCGAAATCCTGAAACAAATGCTATCGGACAAAGATTTCTCTTTTGAACAAAAAGCAGAAAGTATCATGCAGCATTATATTGAATACCTTTGCTCCGACCAATATTCTTGTTATGCAAACGCCCGAACCATGAAAATCATATCGCGAACCATTATGCAAAACGCCTATCTCCGACTCGGTGAGGCGGGCATAAAATTTTCACGAAACAGAATCACACATGCCGATGTAGCTTGCTTTGAAATAGATGAGAGACAGACTCTTAGAAATAGAATCGGCTTTTACTGAAAAGACCTCTAAACTATTTCATAGACGAAACCTTATTTTTGTATTGAGGATTCCGATCCAACCAGACTGTCGCATACCGGCATGTCGCAGCCGGAAGTAAGTCATGATCAAGCGCATAGTCATAAGCCGCCTTCTCCAAAGCGGCAGCGATACCCCGCCCTTCGATTTCCCGGGGGACAATCGTATGTTCTATATTCAAGCAACCATCGACAAGATCATACGACACGTATGCTGTTTTCCCGTCAGCGACAGTCTGAAACTGTTTTCTCGACAAATCATGTATTATTTCCATAAGAAGAATTTTTTAATTGTACAAATATACATATCCGTTAAGATATGTAGCCAAAAGAAGCCACAAGAAATATGGCACAAATAACAGTGCCGCCGCTTTCTCTTTTCGATATGCCCTTGATATATAAATCCACACTAAAATATCGAGTAATAAAATATCTATCAATCCCAAAAACGGATTTCTAAATGCGAAAAATAATAAGCTCCATAAGAAATTAACGACTAACTGTATCCCCCATAACACCGACAAGGTTTTATTCGCACCCCTTTCTATCAAGCGCCCCAATGAAAGTCCCATACAAATATAAATGATACTCCATGCAATAGGAAAAGCTCCATTAGGCGGAGTAAGAGCCGGTTTATTCAGCAATGGATACCACTCAGAAATAGAATCAGACTGAAAATAACTGGCCGACAATCCCACTGCAAAACATAATAGTATAGGAAGGAGATAAAATGCGAATCTTTTCATAACCAAGACATTTAACAACAATAGTTGTAATTTAAACACATATAAATAATTAAAGTTCTTGGATATTCCAAAAGAAGAATGCCTAAAATCTAAAAATAAAAGGACACTCTAAAAAGAGTGTCCTTTGAGCCGATAGAGGGATTCGAACCCACGACCCCGAGATTACAAATCACGTGCTCTGGCCAACTGAGCTATATCGGCAGGTGGGTAAGCTATCTACATCGCGCCGCTACAACCGGCTACCCTTGCTGCGGTCAAACCCTGGGGGATTCACAGGGAGCTGGCCGTATAGGACTTACCCGGGCACAAAAGTAGATATTTTTTCTTAGATAACAATAGCATTCCACAAAAAAATGCACAAAATTTTCTATCTACTTAAAAACGAAAGAATTAAAAAAAACATATTTCACAATAAATTTTTTCTCCATAATTTTATAGAAGTCTCGGCCTGTATTGTTCCTAAAAAAATTTACATTTGTATCCTATAAATAATAGCCCATTCACAAAAAAGGAATCATGTTGCAAAAAATTAAAGAGCGTATACTTGCCGGAGGAGAAATTACCCCCGACGAAGCATTAGAATTAGCACAAAAAGCCATTCGTTCGGACCTATATGCTGCTGCCGACGAAATCCGTAAAAAATTCTGTAATAAAACGCTCGATACTTGCTCGATCATCAATGCCCGTTCTGGTCATTGTCCCGAAAACTGCAAATGGTGCGCCCAATCGGCCCATCATCACACCCAAATAGAAACATACGACGCTATACCCATACATGAAGCTATATCCATTGCCCGTTTAAACGAACAACAAGGAATAAAAAGATTGTCTTTGGTCACCAGTGGGAGAAGGATAAAAGCCTCGGAAATAGACTATTTCTGCGATATTTATCGAAAAATGGGAGAAGAAACCCACTTACACCTTTGCGCCTCTATGGGACTATTGAAACGAGAAGAATTAGAGAAACTGAAAGCCGCCGGAGTAAAACGTTATCACTGCAACTTAGAAACAGCCTCGTCCTATTTTTCCGAGCTATGTACCACACATACCATTGAACAAAAAAAAGAAACGATTCGGACAGCCCAAAAGTTAGGAATGGAAATCTGTTCCGGTGGAATCATCGGTATGGGAGAAAATATGAAACAACGTATCGAATTGGCTTTTGAACTAAAAGAATTAGGGGTCTGTTCTGTTCCCATGAATATATTGAATCCCATACCGGGAACACCTCTGGAACATATGCCCCCCATCAGCGACGAGGAGATTTTAGTTACAATCGCAATTTTCAGATTCATACTGCCACGGACGTTCATTCGATTTGCCGGAGGGCGGGCGAGGTTATCCAGAGAAACACAAAAGCAAGCACTATCGGCCGGAGTAAACGGACTATTGATGGGCGACATGCTCACAACGCTGGGATCGGGAGTAAACGAAGACAAATCATTAGCCCGAGAAGCGGGATACGATCCTCTATAATATAATAAAAAGCCTGTCGCATGCGACAGGCTTTTCTCGTTTATCCAAATTCCCTGTTCTTCACAGAACATTCCATTTCAGTCACTTGGTTCCAGTTGAAAAACTTGCTCTACCGATTTATTGAATACTTGGGCTATTTTCAACGCTAACACCGTAGAAGGCACAAATTTACCAGTCTCGATTGCATTGATGGTTTGTCGGCTCACCTCTACTACATCGGCCAAATGCTGCTGGGTTATACGAAGTTCGGCACGCTCCACTCGTATTCTATTCTTCATCTCTCAACGACTTTTTAAGTTTCCACAATTTCATTTCAAAGACAATCAAGAAAATAATAATATTCGTAAACATATTAAAGACCAAGACATTCAAAAACAGAAGCTCGTAACAAAAAAGAGATAAAATAATCAAAACAGACGAATTGATATACAAGGCTATCAACAACGAGTTCAATCTTATCCGCCCGATTAATTCATCTTCGACTCTCTCACGTGAACATGCCACAAATAAACAACCCAAGCAAATGCCTATAATGGCGACATTATTCAATATTTTTCCAACCCAATCCAAAGTCAGGACTCTTTTCATAGCCAAAGGAATCCATTCGGGTAGCAAGAAAGATGGAAAACCATTATAACCGTCTATCGTCATCAGTACTCCCAGCACAAATGTTGGAACCAGAATAATCCAGCCGACTTTCTTAAAGCCATTAGGCAACAAAAAGATTTTTTCCATAATAACAATTATTTTAAGTAATCGATAAAAGAAATAGCTATGGCACAAATGTAAAGTATATTTTACATATAGACAAATATAAGCGACTTTTTTTTTACAAAAAATCTTACAGAAAAGCTATGAAGCCTCTGAACACTTCCAACATGGCGTGGGAATCTTCATTCAAACCTATTATCTAAAAAATGGATTTTTCCCGCAAGACTCTGCACTTCCGACCAAATGCTTAACAGTCTTGCAATAACGGATAATGTCGGCGTTTGTGTGTTGTGTTTCAGGTAGATAGATAGGATAACAAGATTGGTAAAACTCAAGACTTTTGTATCATTGAGCACAATCAAACTTTGCAAAGGTAAAACTTTATTCTTAAACTCAAACTTTTTAGGGTTATTTTTTTGACAAAAAAGATTTTTAACCCGATACAAGCCATAGAATTCGAAAAAAGAATAAATTAACAATGCAAAACACTCGCGCAATTTTTCTATTACGCCCTAAATCGTTAAAACTTTCATGAAGACTGCTCTTTCCCATTTGTCCAATCACAACATTTATCGTAAATTTGACTGGTATTTAATACAAAGTAATGATCAGCTACTTACAAATAGAAAATCTCACAAAGTCGTTCGGAGACCGGATTCTCTTCGAAAATATATCGTTAGGTATCGGTGAAGGAGACCGAATAGGATTAATTGCCAAAAATGGAGCGGGGAAAACGACTTTACTGAATATTCTGGCGGGGAAAGAAAATTATGACAGTGGAAACATTGTATTCCGGAATAATTTACGGGTAGGATACTTGGAACAATCCCCCTCCTATCCGCCAGAACTCACAGTTATACAAGCCTGTTTCCAGTCCGACAACGACACTGTTCGTTTAATAGCCGAATACGAACAGGCTCTACAAACCGACGATCCTATCGGCCTGCAAGAACTACTCGACCGCATGGACCACTACAAGGCATGGGATTACGAGCAAAGAGCCAAACAAATTCTTTCGCAGCTCAAAATCAATAACTTCGATCAGCCTGTAAAAGAATTGTCCGGCGGACAACTGAAACGACTGGCGTTAGCCAATGTCTTAATTACCGAACCCGACTTGCTCATTCTCGATGAACCGACGAATCATCTGGACATCGATATGACCGAATGGTTGGAAGAATTTTTACGCCGCACCAACATAACCCTATTGATGGTCACGCACGATCGCTATTTTCTCGATCGAGTATGCAATCAAATTGTCGAAATCGACAATCATACACTATACAATTATAACGGTAATTACAGCTACTATCTTGAAAAACGGGAAGAGCGCATAGAAATACATAATGCCGAAATCGACCGGGCCCGCAATTTAATGCGTACCGAGTTGGACTGGATAAGGCGACAGCCACAAGCCCGGGGCACAAAAGCAAAATACCGTGTGGATGCTTTTTATGAATTACAAGCGAAAGCCCGTCAAGAAAAATCAGACGGGCAAGTACGGCTCGAAGTAAAATCGTCATACATCGGTTCAAAGATATTCGAGGCAAAAGGTATCTGTAAAAAATTCGGAGACCTGAAAATAATCGAAAACTTCGATTATACTTTTGCCCGCTATGAAAAAATGGGTATCGTAGGTAACAACGGAACCGGAAAATCGACCTTCATCAAAATGCTCGTCGGTGAAATTCAACCCGATCGAGGACGATTCGATATAGGAGAAACGGTAAAGTTCGGCTATTATAGCCAAGATGGGTTACATTTTAATGAACAGATGAAGGTCATCGATGCCGTAAGAGATATAGCAGAAGAAATTTCACTTGGCGACGGACGTAAGCTGTCCGCATCTCAATTCTTGCAGCATTTTCTCTTTACCCCCGAGACACAACACAGCTATATATATAAATTAAGTGGAGGAGAACGCCGACGCCTATATTTATGTACGATACTCATCAGTAATCCCAATTTTTTGGTACTGGACGAACCGACCAACGACTTGGATATCGTTACTCTTAACGTCCTTGAAGATTATCTCCGTAATTTCAAAGGGTGTCTCATTGTCATCTCCCACGACCGATATTTCATGGATAAAGTAGTAGATCACCTACTTGTGTTCAAAGGAAACGGAGAACTAAAAGACTTTCCCGGTAACTATACCGATTATCGTGAATGGAAAGAAACACAGGAACAAAAGGCTAAAAGCGAACAGGCAGAAAAAGCAAAGCAAGACAATAAAAAGACTACTGCCGAAAAAAGAAATACATCTGACAATACCCGACGACGCCTTTCTTTTAAAGAGAAAAAAGAGCTGGAACAATTAGAAATGGAAATCGCTGCGCTGGAAGAAGAGAAAAAAACAATCGAAACGAACCTTTGCAGCGGAACCTTAAGCATAGAGGAACTCACGCTGCAATCCAAAAGATTGCCGGGAATCAACGAAAACCTCGATGAAAAGACATTACGCTGGCTCGAACTAAGTGAAATCGAAGGGTAGTTATATACAAAAGGCGATAGACCGTATCTCTATCGCCTTTTGTTATATCACATGCTCAAACCTCACCTTTGAAAATAAGCGTATTTCGGTTCTGTGGGTTTATAAGAATCATCGTCCCACAAAGTACTGGTAATCATCAAATCGGCACTGTATCGGTTGCAAGCGATAGGCACATTGTGTACTCTACACTGACGAAGCAACATCTGTATATCGGCCTCGTGTGGTTGAGGATTCAAATCATCGATCAAAAAGATAGCCAAATCGACTTGATGACGAACCACCAATGCGGCAATTTCGGCATCTCCCCCCAACGGACCCGAATTCATACAAGTCACATCGGCCGGAATATTCAATTCGTCGAATGCCTCCTTAATCAATCGGCCGGTAGTACCTGTACAAACCAAATGGTGATGAGACAACAACTCGGCATTATGTTTCACCCACTCTACCATATCGGCCTTACGATTATCATGCGCCACTAGCGCGATAGTTAATCTTTTTTTCATAGCTTTATTTTTTTAAGATTGAACAGTTTGAAATTTTTGTCTGATTTTCCGTTGATGTATCCACAAGGCCATAACAGCTATCACGAATGCGATAAAATCAGAGATAGGCATACTCAACCAAACTCCGTTCGTAGACCAGTAAGTCGGTAAAATCAACAACAACGGCAATAAAAACAATAATTGTCTCGATAAGGATAAAAATATAGATACCGGAGCCCTACCTATCGACTGAAAGAAATTGGAAATTACAATCTGGCAACCGACAAACGGGAACATGGCGCAACTGATACGAAGACCGGTCACAGACAAATCGACCAACTCCTCGCTGGTTGTAAACATCGCTACAATAGCATGGGGAAATAATTCGCTCAATACAAAGCCCACCGTAGTAACGACCACACCCGCCGTAATCCCATATCGCAATGTTTTGCGAACACGGTCATATTGCTTGGCTCCATAGTTATACCCCACGATAGGCTGCATTCCCTGTGTGATTCCCATAACGATCATAACGAACAACATCAAAGTACGGTTCACAATACCATAAGCACCGATAGCCAAATCTCCACCAGTATGTTGCAACGCATTATTAATAAAAATCACCACCACACAGGCACAAACATTCATCAAAAAAGGAGACATGCCTATGGAAAATATTTTAGCGACTACCCGCACTTTCAACCGGGAGTACCGACGGTCAAAATGAATAAAGTTTTTTTTGTTCGCAAAATGAACGAGCACCCACACCATAGCGACAGTCTGAGACACGACTGTTGCCAACGCTGCACCCCGTATTCCCCAATCGAATGAAAATATAAATATCGGAGCCAAAATAATATTACACCCCACAGTCAACAATGACGAAAACATTGCCTTACGAGGATACCCCGTAGCCCTCATTACGTTATTCAGCCCTATAAACACATAAGTTATAGGAGTCCCCAGTAAAATTACTTGCATGAAATCACGAGCATAAGGCAATGTATCGTGGCTTGCCCCGAAAAACAATAATATGGAATCAAGAAATAAAAAAGTCAAACCGCCAAAGCAAACAGCATTGATTATACACATAATCAAAACATTATGTACGACCTCCGTTGCTCGCACTTTATCTTTCTGGCCTAAAAAAATAGAACTGATAGTAGCACCGCCTATACCGACCAATGTACAAAAAGCGACTACCAAATTCATCAACGGGAAAGTAATTGCCAAACCTGCGATAGCCAATGCACCCACCCCATGACCTATAAATATACTATCTATAATATTATATAGCGATGTAACAGTCATCGCTATAATAGCCGGTACAGAATACTGAATCAACAACTTGCCAATCGGCTCGGTTCCAAGTATCAACGGCGAATTACGCTCTGCCATAATCTCTAATTTCACAATTACGATACAAAGGTACGAATTATTCAGGAGCTAAAACAGGAGCATAAGCATTTTATAACATAAAGATACTTCAAATAGCTACGCCCTATATTTTTCACATAAAATATTATTGGTCCATTCAACTATCATAAAAAATAAAAATATCTGAAATCAGAACCGTTTTTTGAGACTTCTTGTTATATTTGAAATACTTTATCTATATTTGTAGAATATAGGATACGGTTCAGCAGAGCCAATTCGGAAATATGATTTCCGTTTGCCCCTGCACTCACCTTTCGCTATGTTTGTCATGAAACCATTAATTAAATAGAATTATGAAAAAGTTTTTATTCTTGGTTATATTGAGTTTGACTTTATTTTCCTGCGAGGGTCCTATGGGACCACAAGGTCCTCAGGGAGTTCCGGGCGAAGGAATGTTTTGGAAGTACTACACCTACACAGTAAAATCGCAAGACTGGCAACTTGTGACATCGCCCGACGGATTAAATACGTATTACATGTATGAGTTCCAAAATAAAGATATTACAGACGATTTGTATATCGACGGATATGTCTTGGGGTACTTGGTACAATCTCCGGGGGCAGACAACGAAGTCATCACCCCTCTACCTTATACGATACATAAAGGCGAGGCAGACGGGGATAATGCGCTGCTTTGGACCGAAACTTACACCTACGATTACATGCCGGGAAGCGTAGCTTTTTATGTGCAATACAGCGATTTTATCGAGCAACAGCCCGGAGATATGGTATTTCGTTTAGTCCTTAATAATTAATAACCGTCTTTTCGATTCTTCGAAATAAAAATAAACGAGGCCATCTTTAATAAAGAAATGGCCTCGTTTATTTTATGTAGCAAACTAATGATTCAACAAGCCTTAAAGCTCATATCGAGACCTTTTACCGAATGAGTGAGAGCTCCCACCGAGACAAAATCGACACCACTCTCAGCGTAATCTCGAATCGTATCGAAAGTAATACCTCCCGAAGACTCTATTTCATATTTCCCACCCACAATTTTCACAGCCTCTCTTGTCAATTCAGGCGAGAAATTATCGAGCATAATACGGTCCACACCGCCCACTCGCATAACCTCTTTCAATTCGTCCAAATTACGCACCTCTATCTCAATTTTCAAATCCTTGCCTTTGGCCTTTAAATAATCATGACAACGAGAGATAGCGTTCTCTATACCACCGGCAAAATCCACATGATTATCTTTCAGCAAAATCATGTCGAACAATCCGATACGATGATTCACGCCACCACCTATCTTCACAGCCTCTTTTTCGAGCATACGCATGCCCGGAGTTGTCTTGCGGGTATCGAGAATGCGAGTATGCAATCCTTCGAGTTTTTTCACATACCGGTGAGTCATCGTAGCGATACCGCTCATGCGCTGCATCACATTGAGCATAAGACGCTCGGTTTGCAATAATGATTGTACGCGTCCTTCGACCACAAAAGCCACATCGCCGGGTTTTACCGCAGTCCCGTCCTCGATATAAACCGTCATTTTCAAATCGGGATCGAAACGGTGGAATATTTTTCGGGCAATCTCTACTCCGGCCAAGATACCCGGCTCCTTGATCAACAACCTCGACTTCCCCATCGCCGTATCCGGGATACAACACAAAGTAGTGTGGTCACCATCTCCTATATCTTCGGCAAAAGCCAAATCTATCAATTCATCTATCAACTGCTCTTTCGTTTTCATCTTTCAATACGTTTTCATTTATTCTCAAAAATACAATTATCAATTGATTGCAAAGTTACAAATTAATCCCGACTCTATTGTAAAATCAAAAATATAACCTTTAAACCGCCCACTAATTCTTTACAAAATATTACATTTACAAAAAAATTTGAGTACCATGAAAAAAGCTCTGAATATAGACCAACAAATAGCCAAACTTAAATCTCATGGAATGGAATTTGACAATGAAGAAAAAGCAAAAGAAATTCTACTTGACATAGGTTACTACCGCTTGGGGTTCTATTCATTTCCTTTTGAAACAACATTCCCTCGAATAAACAATCGAGACCACAAGCTAAAAAAAGGGACGACATTCAAAAGTGTATACGATTTATATGAATTTGACACTAAACTCCGAAGAATATTGCTAAATGCCCTTGATAGAATAGAGGTAAATATACGCACTCAAATCATATATACCGTATCAAACTATTATACAGACTCTCCAACATGGTTCGCCAATCCCGATATTATGAAATCCGATTTCATTAGTAACTTCGATATCATGGTATATAAAGCAATGCAAGACAATCCCATTATTAAACGGCATCACCAAAGATACCCAGACGACAAATACCCTCCCGCTTGGAAAACTATTGAATTTATGACATTAGGTAATATCGTATCGCTCTATAAATCGATAAAAAGCGAGCGATTAAAATATATAATCGCCCAGCATTATGGATGCTCAACCGGCGTATTCATTAACTATTTAGATACCATACGAGTAATTCGGAATCGGTGCGCTCATGGTAGTTGTATTTATAACATATCTATACCGATAGGCATAAAAGCTATTCCTGCAAATATAGACAGAGATAGTCGCCACAATATAAATGGCGTTATCGCCGTGATAAAATATATTTTGGGAACAATATCAAAGAACCGGAAAGAAGATCTGAATAACGAAATTATCAGCACTTTTAAAAATATACAATCTCAAGAAACAAAAAAGATTGTAGCCGATTGCACAAAAATAATCATATAAAATTTGGAATTCGAGATTCTTTGATTTATCTTTGTTCCCCTGAAAGTGCCCATATAGGCTATTTAAGTCACTATATCTGCACTCTAAAAAGGATGTAAGGGATTCAAACGCGTATTGAATCCCTTTATTATTTCTATGCCGAAGTAAAAGAGACTACTAATCCAACTTTGATAAATACAAAAAAGCCGTAACTTTGTCCTTATGAAAATAGTGCTATTGGTTGTCGGGAAAACAGTCGAATCTCATTTTATACAAGGAATCGAAGAATACAGCAAACGATTGGCTCACTATGTGCCGTTCGAAATTGCAGTCATTCCCGAACTCCGCAACACCAAAAGCCTGAGTACCGACCAACAAAAAGAGCGAGAAGCCGATTTCATCTTGAAAAGTTTCCTGCCCGGCGATTACATTGTCCTGCTCGATGAACATGGAAAGGAGTTTACCTCCACGCAGTTCGCCACCTATTTGGAAAAGAAAATGTCAAACGTTGCCAAACGCTTGATATTTGTCATTGGCGGCCCTTATGGTTTTTCCCAACGCATATACAATGCAGCACAAGAAAAAATTTCTCTTTCAAAGATGACCTTTTCTCACCAGATGATTCGCCTCATCTTCACCGAACAACTCTATCGGGCTATGACTATTCTCAATAACGAACCCTATCACCACGAATAAATATGAATTGTTTTCATTACAAAATTCTATCCGTCTTCATTATCTCACTTTCTCTCTTTACTTTCCCGACAAACGCAAAAGAATACAGCAGTGAAATAGGCACGTTGTGGAATTTTACGGTATCCAAACAAATAAATCGGATAAATCTGCAAATACAGCAAAACGTATGGACACTTGGTAAATATTACGAACGATACATGCCCATTGCGGTCGTCTCCTATACTGCCGTCCCGAAATACCTCAAATTAAATGCGCTGTACTACTATATGAATCAACAGACAGCTCCGAATATTTATAAGAATCGTCATCGTTATCAACTGGGAGCCACTTTTTCCTATCCTGTACACCGATTCTCCCTATCGCTGAATTCCCGATTTGAGTCCACCTATACCATAGGGACGGCCAAACCATCGAACAAATGGCGAAACAAAATACTTCTCAGTTACACCATACCCGACACCCGATGGACTCCGTTTATCCATACCGATATATTTCTTTTTCTGAATGGTAAACAGTCAGGAGAATTGGATAGAATATGGTATGATGCAGGGGTAGAATATCGAATAGACAAAAAAAATTCCATCGAATGCAAAGTTCGAGAAGAACATCTCATGAGTAAGACACCCCAACAGCTCAATACGTTTATCTCCTTAGGTTATAAATTGAAACTATAATCCCCCTATTCCATCTTGCGATACACTTTGGGGGGGACAGAAAAACGAGTCCACAAATTCAAGGATAAATGGAAAGATTAAAAAATCTTCGAGATTCAATCCACCCAAAATAAATCGCTCATAACATCATCGGAAGTAAAAAGGCCCTTACGAGTTATGCGCATAATATTGTCGGTCACTACGAGTCGCCCTGCACGGATATGAGCCAGAGCTTGTTCCAAGCAATATCGCATGCGCTCAGCCCCAAAGTCGTCTTCGAGTTTTTTCAGATCCAATCCCCAACAGGTGCGAAGCGATGTAAGTATGTATTCATTATATAAACTATCGACCGTCTCTTTCTCTTCCATATATGCAACATGTCCCGTTTGCAAAGCCTCCATATATTCCGACAATGAGGAAGGATTAATACGCCTGCTCTTCCCATCGTAGCTATGAGCCGCCGCACCTAAACCCAGATACGGTACACCTTTCCAATAAGATGTATTATGAAGTGCATAACGCCCAGAGCGGGCGAAATTGGAAATCTCGTAATGCTCATATCCAGAAAAACCCAACACATCGATAAGTGTCTCGAACATCTGTAAGGATTCTTCTTCCTCACACTCTTTCACCAGTCCTTTTTCCCTCATTCTCCACAACGCCGTACCTTCCTCATAAATTAAATTATATGCTGAAATATGCGGAACATTCAAGGTTACGGCTTGTCTCAAATTGTTCGTCCAACGTTCTACGGTCTGTCCCGGCAAACCATATATGAGGTCTATACTGATATTTTCATATCCGGCACAAAGGCAATTATCGACTGCCTCCATCGCCGCATGAGCCGTATGACGCCGACGTAGAAAAACAAGATCCGAATCGTCGAAACTCTGTATTCCCATACTTAGCCGGTTAACCGGAGTATCCTTTAATTGACTTATAAAAAGAGGTGTCACATCATCGGGATTCACTTCAAGAGTAACCTCCTTACAAACCGACCAATCGACAACTGTGGAAAGAGTTCGAAACAAACGACCTCGTTCCGACGGCGATAAACTGGACGGAGTCCCCCCTCCAAGATACACCGTAAAAACAGGTTCGTCCCTTAGCTCATGTATTCTCAATTCAAGTTCCCGACAAACGGCATCTATATAGCCACGCTTGAACGAAAAATCGGTCGAGGAAAAGAAGTCGCAATAAACACAGCGGCTTGCACAAAACGGTATATGAATATAAAGCCCAGCCATTACTCGACAAAAATACAAAACTTCGATTCACAAACAATGTTTTGTAACATAGTTCTTACCATTGCTTTTTAAAAATATAATTCATAATTTGCGAACGCTTTGTTAAAACGTAACCAAGTGTTTTTGTTTTATTAAAACTTTAATATCATGAAAGTCTATCAATCTCACGAAATCAAAAACATTGCTCTATTGGGCAGCAAAGGTTCAGGCAAGACCACCCTCGCAGAAGCTATGCTCTACGAGTGTGGTGTAATAAAACGTCGCGGAACCGTCGAAGGGAAAAACACCGTCTCGGACTATTTTCCTGTGGAAAAAGAGTATGGATATTCCGTCTTTTCCACAGTTTTTTATGCCGAATTTTTAGGTAAAAAGCTCAATGTTATAGACTGTCCGGGAGCAGACGACTTTGTAGGAAGCGCTATAACAGCCCTTAACGTAACAGACACGGGAGTAATTGTCATCGACTCTCAATATGGAGTCGAAGTAGGAACTCAAAACATCTTCCGTACTGCTGAAAATCTGAATAAACCTATTCTTTTTGCCATGAACCAACTTGATGGTGAAAAGGCAGATTACGACAATGTAATCAACCAAATGCACGAAACATTCGGTAACCGAATTGTACAAGTGCAATATCCGCTTAGTTGCGGTCCGTCGTTCAATGCCATGATCGACGTCCTACTCATGAAAATGTATAGCTGGTCGCCCGAAGGCGGTACACCCACCATATCCGAAATTCCCGAAAGCGAAATGGAAAAAGCCCGGGAATTAAACCAAAAATTAGTTGAAGCCGCTGCTGAAAACGATGAGACCCTTATGGAAAAATTCTTCGAGCAAGGTTCTCTCACCGAAGATGAAATGCGGGAAGGCATCCGCAAAGGTCTCATCACACGCAGCATATACCCTGTATTCTGTGTAAGCGCATTACGCGATATGGGAGTACGACGTATGATGGAATTCCTCGGCAACGTAGTCCCCTTTGTCTCCGAAATGCCCAAACCCGAAAATACAGCCGGAGAAAAAATCGCTCCCGATGCCAATGGTCCTACAAGTATATACTGCTTTAAAACCACGGTCGAACCCCATATCGGAGAAGTATCTTATTTCAAAGTAATGTCTGGAACCGTACATCAAGGAGACGATTTGATTAATGTGAACCGAGGTGACGGACGTGAACGTTTGGCTCAATTATTCTGTGTTTGCGGACAAATTCGTACTCCGGTAGAAGAACTTGTAGCAGGAGACATAGGAGCATCGGTAAAACTAAAAGATGTGCGCACTGGTAATACACTCAACGCAAAAGGGTGCGATTATCATTTCGATTTTATCAAATACCCAGCTCCCAAATATCAACGAGCAATAAAACCGGTCAATGAATCCGATGCCGAAAAATTAAGTGAGATTCTCACTCGTATGCATGAAGAAGACCCTACGTGGCAAATAGAACAATCCAAAGAATTGAAACAAACGATTGTTTCGGGACAAGGAGAATTTCACTTACGCACTTTAAAATGGCGTATTGAGAATAACGATAAACTTGCCGTTGAATTCATAGAGCCTCGCATACCCTATCGGGAAACAATTACTAAAGCGTCTCGGGCGGATTATCGTCACAAAAAACAATCGGGTGGAGCCGGACAATTTGGAGAAGTACATCTCATCGTAGAGCCCTATTATGACGGAATGCCAGCACCCGACACTTACAAATTCAACAACCAAGAATTCCGTATGAATGTACGCGATACCCAAACGATAGATCTTGAATGGGGAGGAAAATTGGTGGTTTGTAACTGTATTGTTGGAGGTGCTATCGACGCTCGGTTTATTCCTGCTATTGTCAAAGGATTGATGGATCGTATGGAACAAGGGCCGCTCACTGGTTCTTACGCCCGCGATGTCAGAGTTTGTATCTATGACGGGAAAATGCACCCGGTAGACTCTAATGAAATATCTTTCCGATTAGCTGGACGTAATGCATTCAGCGAGGCATTTAAAAACGCAGGACCGAAAATTCTCGAACCTATATATGATGTCGAAGTTCTTACCCCAGCCGATGTCATGGGCGATGTCATGAGCGATCTGCAAGGACGACGCGCCATTATTATGGGCATGTCCAGTGAAAAAGGATTTGAAAAAATCACGGCAAAAGTACCTTTAAAGGAAATGTCTTCCTATTCAACAGCTCTCAGTTCGATTACCGGAGGGCGCTCATCTTTCTCTATGAAATTTGCATCTTATGAGCTCGTTCCATCTGACGTTCAAGAAAAACTACTTAAAGCTTACGAGGCCGAACAGACAGACGAGTGACCGCGATTTTGTTAAATAATTAAAAAGCCATTGGAAAAACCAATGGCTTTTTTTGCAAATAAACATTTATTTGTTAAATTTGCCGGTAAGTGTTAAACCCAACCTTCTAAATAGGTTTTCATAAAATAAAACAAAAATAGTGGAATCGGTGTTTATATAATAAATTTGTACAAATGATGTAAAAACAAATCATTTAAACACCACGACAAGTTAAACAGAAAAAAAATAAAGAGGCAAACAAAATGAAAAAGTCGACAATTTGGCTACTGGCTGTAATTATGGCACTCACGTTTATCGGATTGCTTTATGTACAAATCATGTACATGGAGAATATGATAAAAATGAGAAACGAGCAATTTACCGAAGCCGTGAAAAGGAGCCTATACGCTGTATCGACAAGCCTCGAACTAGACGAGACTCAACGCTATTTAGACGAATATCTGGAAGAGGAAGAAAAGAAAATGCTCTCCTCTTATGAGCAAAAGCAAGACAAACAAGACATAGCTTCCACTCACCACCAATTTTCTATCGTATCTCCCGATGGAACGGTTGCAAGTTTTTCCTTTCGCGAACAAACCAGTACGATTATCACCCCTGCTGCTCCACGACAAAAGGAACATAATACGCTCATCAGCACATATCGAAATATGCAGGAAGCCCGTAAAGGACAATACCTTTACCAAAAAGGCTTGTTGAACGAAGTCATACTCAATATGCTGAGTAAGGCAAGTAACCGTCCTGTCATGGAACGTATCGACATCAAAAAATTGGAAAGCTATCTGAAATCAGAATTTGAAAATAACGGATTGAACCTTCCGTTCCAATTTGCCATTTACAATAAAAACGAAAAAATCATATATAGCTCCAATCAATATGATCCCAAAATCGAAGGGAATTTATTCACACAAGCAATATTTCCCAATGATCCACCGGCAAAAATAAACTACTTGAAAGTCTATTTCCCGACCAAAAGAGATTATATATCGAGTTCGGTAAAATTCATGATACCCTCGTTTGCCTTCACGTTCATTCTGTTGGTAACCTTCTTGTTTACCATCATCACGGCATTTCGGCAAAAGAAACTCACCGAGATGAAAAACGATTTTATCAACAACATGACACACGAATTCAAAACACCCATATCTACCATATCATTAGCAGCCCAAATGCTTAATGACCCCTCTGTTGCCAAAAGTCCGGCTATGTTCCAGCACATATCGGGTGTCATTAATGACGAAACCAAGCGATTGAGATTTCAGGTAGAAAAAGTCCTGCAAATGTCGATGTTCGACAGACAAAAGACGTTGATGAAACTACACAACGTCGATGTCAACGACCTCGTTGCAGGAGTCATGAGCACATTCAAACTCAAAGTCGAAAAATACGGCGGTGTAATCGATGCCGACCTCGAAGCAGAAGATGCTATTGTCTCGGTCGATGAAATGCATTTTACGAATGTTATCTTCAACCTCCTTGACAATGCCGTAAAATATCGACGGGAAGAAGAACCTTTATCTCTTTTCATACGTACAAGAACCGTTGGAGATAAGGTAGAAATATCGATTCGAGATAACGGAATCGGTATCAAACGGGAAGATTTGAAAAAAATATTCGACAAATTTTATCGCGTATCTACGGGAAATCGCCATGACGTAAAAGGATTCGGACTGGGCCTCGCTTACGTCCATAAAATCATTACCGACCTCAAAGGCGATATTCGAGTAGAAAGCGAAATAAATCAAGGGTCGACATTTATAATAACACTACCACTAATAAAAAACAAATGATTATGGAAGAAAGATTGCGTATTCTATTATGCGAAGATGATGAAAATCTTGGCATGTTATTAAGAGAGTATTTGCAAGCCAAAGGTTATGCGGCCGATCTCTTCTCCGATGGAGAAAGCGGATACAAAGCATTCCTGAAAGGTAAATACGATTTGTGCGTACTCGACGTGATGATGCCTAAAAAAGACGGATTCACGCTTGCACAAGAAATCCGTACGGTAAACGGAGAAGTTCCCATCATATTCTTGACAGCGAAATCTTTGAAAGAAGATATTCTCGAAGGATTCAAAATCGGAGCAGACGACTACATTACCAAACCATTCAGTATGGAAGAATTGGTATTCCGTATCGAAGCCATTTTACGTCGTGTAAAAGGTAAAAAAGGAAAAGAAGTTACGATGTACAAGATCGGACGGTTTACATTCGATACCCAGAAACAAGTATTGGCAATCGACGATAAGAGTACTAAACTCACCACCAAAGAGTCCGAATTGCTCAGTCTGCTCTGTGCTCACGTCAATGAAATTTTGGAGCGAAACTTCGCCCTCAAAACTATTTGGATAGACGATAATTACTTTAACGCTCGTAGCATGGACGTTTACATTACCAAACTTCGTAAACATCTCAAAGACGATCCATCAATTGAAATTATCAATATTCACGGAAAAGGGTACAAGCTCATTGCCCCAGATGTCGAAGCAAAAACCAAATAAACTACAACGTTTAGGAATATAGAAAAGGCGGCTTATTGAGTCGCCTTTTCTATATTCCCACATCAAAAGCGCCTGCAAATAATGCGATTTACTGCAAATTCATTACCTTTGTCCCGTAAACGACGAAAATAGCATCGAACAATGATACGCATTATCACATTCCTATATCAATGGCTCATAGCCATGCCCATATTGCTGATACTCACCATTCTCACAGCATTGACGACCCTTATCGGATGCCGGTTGGGCAATGGAAACTTTTGGGGATATTACCCAGCACACATTTGGTCCCGACTATTCTGCATTCTCTCTCTTGTCAAAATAGAAGTTAGAGGCCGAGAAAACATCGATAAAAACACATCTTATGTATTCGTATCAAACCATCAAGGAGCCTATGACATATTTCTCATCTACGGATACTTAAACCACAATTTCAAATGGATGATGAAAAAAAGCCTGCGCAATATACCCTTTGTAGGCAGCGCTTGTGCTGCTGCCGGCCACATATTCGTCGATAACAGTACTCCGGGCCGACTAAAAGAAACCCTGCAAAAAGCCGAAACGACATTACAAAACGGTATGTCGCTTGTCGTATTCCCCGAAGGAGCACGCACTTGGACAGGAGCCATGAGACCATTCAAACGAGGAGCATATCAACTCGCCGTTGAATTTTCCTTACCGGTCGCACCGCTCACTATTGATGGAGCATTTGCCGTTATGCCCCGTACAACCTACAATTTTAAACCCGGAAAAATCATTTTAACGATCCACCCCCCCATCTATCCCCAAGAAAATAAAGGGCATGATATAGAAGACCTCATGAAAAAATCATACGCTGTCATAGAATCGGCATTGCCATTGAAAGGATAGATATGTAAAAAAAGATTAAACCAAATAAAAAATTCAAGGTTCGCAATGGCCGTCCCAAAATAAATTCGCAATTTTGCACTCGCAAAACAAATTTGTCCGGTGGTGTAATGGTAGCACTTCGGATTCTGGTTCCGCCTGTGAGGGTTCGAATCCTTCCCGGACAACAAAAAGTAAGGGGTTAGCAAAATGCTAGCCCCTATTTTTATATCTATTAATCAAGCACTTATGTTATAACATACGGTCTTTGAGGCCTAATATATAAATGGTAACCCTCATTTACTAATCTTGCGTTATTCTTATCAAATCAGGATTTAATTTAAAACTTTATCTATGACTGGTTTTATTAAAGATTCCATCACATCATATCCTTGTGAATTAGGATGCACTCCATCATTCGTGTATTTAGATAACTGATCTCCATTGGAAATACAAACCATATTAGAATAATAATCTACAAAAGGTATCTGCCTATCTTTCGCATATGTAGCCAAGCGCTTATTTAACGCTGTTATTTTTTGAGTGGCATCTTTGATAGACGGATTCCAGCTAAAACTCGAACTAGGTAAAGTCGTAGTAAGAATTACTTTTATCCCATTAGCTCGAGCCAATTCTACCATAGAAATAATATTTCCAAAAGAATAGTCTTCGTTGTAAGCCCCTGCATTCTCGGCAATATCATTAGTTGCAGCATTAATAACGACAACTTCCGGTAAAAGATTTATTACATCTTCACGGAAACGTAACAACATTTGATAAGATGTTTGTCCTCCTATGCCTCGACCCACATATCCATTCTGTTTAAAAAAGTCAGGATGTTGATTCACCCAGCCTTCCGTTATAGAATTTCCTATAAATACCACTCGTTTAGGAACAATAACAGTTGCTTTCAAAAGCTTATTTTGCTCTGCATAATGCTTAAAATTAGCCCAATTTTGAGCGTTATCTTGTGAGAATGAATAAAATTCTACCATACAGAATAGAATACTTACCCCAAAAAGCAATATCTTCTTCATCATTTTCAAAATCTAATCGTCTTATTACAATTTAATACATAAACTACATATCATTCTTCTATATCTATATTTTTATCAATACTATATTGTTTAACATCTTTCATCAATACATCTTTTTTATCTGTATCAAAATCGAAACATACACCCACCTTATTCTTTTTCTGAACGATACTCCGGTTGAGGCTGACGACAAATATCTTTCGGATCTATACTGGCATACAAATAAGAGCCCGGTTCAAAATACAACTCAACATAATCTTTCATTAAAATAGTGCCCGATTTATATTTCCCAGCAGGAATCACTACACGTCCACCTCCATTAGCAGAGCAATCTGTTATTGCCTGATTAATAGCTTCACTACTAAGAAACGAAGAATCCTTCTTTGCTCCATAATCCAATATATTATATTCTCCAACATTACTTCTCTCTTGCGAATAACAAGTTAAAACCAACAAGGGAAACAAATAAACACAAACCGATTTCATAACATTCATTCTTTATCGAAAAAGATAGCACTGCACACTGGATAATCAGGATTTCCATAATGGTCATAAAAGAAACGAGTAATCCGGAATTGAACATTTCCCGACACACCAAATGATAGATAAACTCCCTCTTCAAAATTATTAAGAAGATAAGATGCTAATATTCTTTTTGTATTGACATCTATCACATCAACCACTTCCTGGCAATTTTTTTCCTTATAATCTGCAAAATATAACGACACTTTTGTATTTTCCTCCACAGTAACATCGATCAATTGATGAAGAACCGAGGTCCTAACTGCTTCAATCCGTCCTTTTCCTTCTACTTTCTGCAAAGAGACAGGTCGAGTACTATTGTTATCCAACACTTTAAGAGAATCACCTATATAGGACAGCATACAAGTTTTAGGTAATTTTGAAGAATGGCCGAATATATCATATCCCTTTTTCCCATACTTCCTCTTCCAATTGCCATGAGTTTCAACATCTTTACAAATAAACGTCGCTGTTCCCGACGGCGGATTAGAATAAATAGTCGATCTATCTGTCATATCAGTTCCAGCAGGAACTATGATCTGAGCTCTATCTGGTTCTTGCGACAGGTAAATTTGATTTTTATTTATCTTTCTATCTTGTTCCAATAATCTTAGCCCCGTAAAATCCTCATTGAACGTATAAATATCGACCTTTTCTATTCCGGTCCATTCTCTCGGGAAATGCCATATCCCCGTTCTTCCTTTTACCGAATAAGCCATTATTTCGAGATGATTTACCCAAAATACAGGAACAAATACATCATGCCCTTCTTTCATCAAATATCCATCTCTATATAAACGATGAACATTGTCATTATCCCATTTACTAACAACATTATCGGATAAAGTCAATGTTATCCCTAATGTGTCCCTAGTCTCATACTTTAATCTCAACAATCGATTCAGATAAAAATAAACATATGTGTGATGTGAAAGTTCTCTCGCAACCTTGAATGGATCACGCTGAAATTGAGTATCTTCTAGTTGCACACTCGCCCCAAAAACTTGAAATCTTCGTTTTGTTAAATCTATCTGTCCCCCATACAACTCGTCATGAGTACCGTCTCTACCACCACATGCAATATAAGGAGCGACTTCCATTTGATTAATATTCAACGAAGCCCACCAATCCCATGTAACACCCAACGAACACACTCCATAAAGATTGGTATCGGCATATTCACCGATTAACTGAATACCATATTCGGTTTTCAAATACTCCGCAGCCTTCTTTATAGCCGATATCTGATCTTCTTTTGTCACATAATGATATAAACTAGGTGGATACTGTGTCTCATTATCGAAATATAGTACTCCGGTTTCTTTAACCAAAGGAACTTGTTCTATAAAAGCATCGATCCGTTGCTTAGTCACCCCAGCATTCCATTCATTTACCATATTGACGAAATAGCTCTGACGATTCCACCAAACATCGCCTTTCACCAAAGATCCATCGGCATTTCGACATAACAAATCTTTCTTCACATACATATCCCACATAGGCGAATCCATATAAGCGTCAAATGGATTTACATGGAAAGTACAATTTGTATTATATTTCTTCGCTTCATTCATCAGCCATAATAAAGCATCCTTCCCCTTTAATCCGCCAGGCGCGTACAAAGTAGAATCAATTGGCATCCACCATGGATAAGTATGATCATGGCCTCCCTGTTGAAAACCACCCAATATCACAACTTTGGGTAGACCACGAGAAATGCAGTCTATCTGTTGCAAATATTTAGCGACCGCCCCCAAATCCAAATTATGATGATCATTTTCCAAAGCACATCGTAACATGATTTTAAACGTCAAAGTTTGAGATAAATCTCTCTTATATGGATAAAGCGGATACTGGTAATCTAGCCCAATCGGGTACATCGATAAGGGTGATAACAACAGTAAAGACAACAATAATATTTTTACAGATTTCATCTTTTTTATTTTAATAATTAATCATTTATAAAATTGGCATAATTCTACATCTAATTCATTCCCCAAAAACAGGATTATCTACATACGACCTTTTTCCTTAAAACCGACCTATCTGTTACAAGAGATACAATGCAAACTCCATTTTGACTTCCCAATTCGCCTTTATCCAAACAAACCCGCACTCGGTTATCAGAAACGTCAAATACCTTATCATATAATAAATTCCCTGCTATCGAATGTATCTGGATATGTACTTTTGGAGAAGTAAAAACATCAGCCTCGATTGTCAAATCATCTCGAAATACAGAAGGATAACACCTCAGATTATCCTCCTTCCAACGAATATTCTCTTTACCTGATACCCCTTCTTCATCTATAAATACTGCACTACATACCGGATAATCGGGATTTCCGTATCCATCATAAAAGAAACGAGTAAACCGGAACTGTAAATGTCCCTTTACATTATATCTCAGATATATTCCCGACTGAAACGAATTGATTAATTTTGAATGCAATATTCGCTTTGTCACGGCATCGATAACATCAACTACCATTTGGCAATTTCTGTCTTTATAATCGGCAATATACAACGAAAGCATTCTTTTTTCAGCCGTTTGCACATCGATTATCTGATGTAACTTCGATGTCCGTACCGCCTCTATTCTTTTCCCATCTTCCTCAGGAGTCTGTAATGCTATCCGACGAGAACTATTTGTATTATACACATCGAGATTATCACCTATATATCCCAATTGAATACCATCTGACAACACTTTCGACGCTCCGAATACATCATAACCAAGGCTGCCATACTTGTCTTTCCAATCCCCCTGTGTCTCATAATCTTCCCCTAAAAAATCGATCTCTCCAGAAGCCGGATTATCATAAATCGTTCCGTCATGAACATCGGTTCCAGCAGGGACCAATATTTGGGCCACTCCAGCTTCAAGATTCAAATCGATTTGATTATCTGTAATTGCAATATTCGAATCTTTTAATTCAAGGTCATAATAAGAAGAATTAAACTCATATATATCAACAGACTCTATACCTTTCCATTCTCTCGGCAAACTCCACTTACCCCGTCTTCCTTGATATGAATACGCCATAATTTCAAGATGATTTACCCAATATACCGGAATAAACACATCATAATTTTCTTTCATGAGTTTTCTATCCCGATATAGTCTATGAACATTATCACCTTCCCATCTGCTATCCACACTATCCGAGAGAGAAAGAGTCATTTCATATCCATTTGTGCTTAAATTTTGTCTCAATAAACGATTCATATAAAAATAGGGCAAAGTATGATGTGTAAACTCCCTTACCACTTTCGAAACATCTTGTTGAAATTGAATATCCTCTAACTGGATACTCGAACCAAAAACTTGTAATCTCCGTTTACTGATATCATTAGTAGCACCTAATAAATCATCGTGACATATATTACGTCCTCCACAAGCTACATATGCTGGAACCTCCATCTGATCGATATTTAAAGAGGCATTCCAATCCCACGTTACACCTAAACAATCAAACCCATACAAATTCACATCTGCGTACTCTCCTATCAACTGTATATTATACTGTTCCTTTAAATATTCAGCAGCTTTTTTTATTGCAGTTATCTGGTCGGCACGAGTCACCCGATGTTTAGGACTGGCCGGATATTGAGTCAAATTATCGAAATATAAAACTCCGGTTTCTTTAACCAAAGGTAATTCATTTAAAAATGCATCTATACGTTTCTTTGTCACCCCAGCATTCCATTCATTTACCATATTGACAAAATAGCTTTGGCGATCCCACCAAATATCACCCTTTACCAAAGAACCGTCTGTATTTCTGCACAACAAGTCATTTTCTTCATAAAAATTCCATTTTTCTGAATCCATATATGCATCAAACGGGTTCACATGGAAAGTACAAGTCGTATTATATTTTTTAGCCTCTTCCATCAACCATATCAAAGCTTCTTTCCCTTTCCTACGACCCGGAGCTGTAAAACTATCATCTACCGGAGCCCACCACGGATAAGTATGATCATGTCCATTCTGCTGGAAACCTCCTAACACGACGATCTTGGGAATTCCTCTTGTAATACAATCTATTTGCCTTAAATAATTAGCAACCAAAGACATATCCAAATTGGATATTTGATCAGGAAGAGCACAACGTAACATGACTTTAAAAGTCAATGTCTGAGACAAATCTTTCGAATAAGGATATAACGGATAATTGTATGTTAGCCCAGCCGAATTAACTTGTGATAAAAACAACGAAAGCCCGACAAAAAAGCCGACTACAATAAATTTCAATTTATTCATAATTAAACAATTACATAAAATACAAAACCTGTGTCACAGAGACACTTTCACTCAATGACACAGGTTACAAAAACGAACTTATCTCTTAACTATACGCGATGTTACCACAGTCGCCCCATTATGAAGTGATACAAGATAAGTTCCATTTCCCAAATCAGAGAAGTTCAACAAATTATCTCCGATACCTAAATTTATCCTTTTTACCAATGATCCATCAATAGAATAAACACAAAGCGTACTTGTTCCGGCAAAAGGATTCGTTACGACCAACTGTCCAGTAGTCACCGATGGATACACATTCAACTGAGTTTGTTCCACAGCATCGATACCCGACCCGTCTCTATATTCAACAGCTCCTATTGATGGGGATGCTGGGCGCATTCTTCCTGTTTGGTCTTCTGTATTGGAAGAATTCGGAGATCCGTTTCCTACGGCAGGATTATTTTCACCCGTTAATAAATGAACATACTGCCCATCCACTTCTGCAATAGGAGCTAAATAAGTACCAACTGTGAATGGACTATCCAACGGATAGAACCGGCCTTCACCATATCGAGTATCGTCCCAAATACAATAGTTACGCACAAAAGAACCAAAAACAGTACCATAATCAGCATCTTTATCTCCATTTTCCACGTAAATACAATTATCAAAATCTATTGTCGCAGTTCCTCCCGATATATACATGGCATTCTGTCCATCAGCCGAAGAATTACCTACAATCGTACAGTCATAGATACTGATAGATGAAGCCCCTTCCCAACTACCATCAATAATACCGCCATTCGTCGGAGAGGAATTACCACTAATCGTCATATTTTGACACGTATAAGCTGCTCCCTGAAAAGCAATCGCTGTGCCTGTATTATTTACAATGGAAACATTTTTCATTAAACCGCTCGATCCCCAACCTATACCGGCGATAGATTTTCCAGAATTTCCCGTAGCATAGCAATTGGTTACATTTATTTCTTCACCCATTTGAACTTTAAAAATAACTCCATTCTGCCCGGCTGCACTTTTATTATTCGTATATATACAATTACTTATAGCCCCTACGCTTCCATCGAACCAACCTCCGGGATGAGCGTTAATTTCATTGCCGTTAAAAACACAGTCGGTAATTGTAAACGTACCATCTAAACGAACGGCTCCAGCTCCACCTCCTGTATTTTTATCGAATGTACAACCTTCTACTACACAGTTCGATGATTTATTCGAATAAACGCCGACTCCGTCCCAACCATCGTTCTCTATAAAATCACAATTCCTAACAGTCATTTCACTTCCGGCATCTTGTTCTTCTGCATAACATAATATACCAGCCCCATTACTACTACATGAATTTCCTTTAAATGTACTTTCTGTTGCATTGACTATCATACTTCCAAAACATGCTATCGCACCTCCACTACCTCCAAAATTTCCCTCGAAAGTACTGTTTTCTACATCTACGTCCCAATTATAGGTGAGGACTCCTCCCCCGTTCTGGCCACTTATATTATTAAAGAACGAGCAACTAGTCAAAGTTAATTTGGGATTTGCTGACTGATCGGGTTTCTGCAACTTAATAGCACCACCCCATTTTGCTTTGAATCCATCAAATACACAATTTATAAGTGTTAATCCACTTCCAGCAGGAGAAGTTGCATCGGGAATCGGAGTACCACCCAAAACAACTATCGCCCCGGCACCGCCAGAAAAATCGCCCATATAATCGTTATCAGGTCCCGACATCCGCCCCGTAGCGTGACGGAAAATAAAGCCATCAACTACGATATCCTGCTCACCCAATAAACCATAAGCAATCGTATAGACCGTATCGGTATCATTAATAGCACCATCTAATATAGTCTCATTTTCTTGTACATTCCGTTCCGCTCCACCGGTAGATGGATAACCACCTAAAACCGTAACACCGCCTGACAACTTAAACCGCTTCTCTATATTGGGTGCGGTAGAATTACCCTTGTAATCTACTGTCGGTTTATAAACTCCGGCTCCGACATGAACCGTCGTCCCGGCAGAAGCATTATAGAGAACTTCTCCCAAGTCGTTTTTTGCATTAGCCCAATCACTACCACTACCATTTCCTGCTCCGGAAACCGTAACATACACGTCTGTCGCAAATACATTCATTGCAACAAGACTCAATGACGAAATCAGTAATTTTACCTTTTTCATGATAAATCTTATTTTTAAGGATTAATATTAAATAATTAAAATCATTCAATTGATTCGGGAAATTATGGCAGACCAACCTCCACCCGGAGCCATCGTTACTTTCAATTTTTTCCCAGACACGATATTTTGTTCCTCTATTTTGTAATCGTTCCCGTTCCTGTCGGCATTTATCCCGTCCTTGAAAATTTCAGCTTTCCACAATCCCTGGCTTAAAAAAGAGAAATCCAAAGATATTTCCCGTTTATCCCAATTCGTGATAGCTCCAACATACCACTTATCGCCTTTCCTTCTCGCAACCGCCGCATATTCACCGACTTTCCCTGCAAGGGAAACGGTTTCATCAAATACCGTAGGAAGTTGTGCTATATAATCGGTTGTCTCCTGTTCTTTTCTATAATTGTTAGGGCTATCGGCCATCATAACCAACGGAGCTTCAAACACTACATACAAAGCAACTTGATGCGCACGTGTACCTTGACTCATAGGTGTTCCCCAAATGCCTTTATAGCTTTCCCTGTTAGCATTGACCATCGCCCCCGGCGTATAATCGACCGGCCCAGCCAGCATCCTCAAATAAGGTATGGTCACATCATTTCGAGGCATATCAGGATAATCCCCTTTCAAATATTCCAGACCATAAACGCCCTCAAAATTGATAACATTCGGGTAAGTCCTCTGTAATCCCGTAGGCTTATAACACCCATGCAAATCAATAAGCAAATGATATTCAGCTGCTTTCTTCGCCAACCGTGTGCAAAAATTCACTACACGTTGGTCGTCCCTATCCATGAAATCCACCTTGAAACCTTTCACTCCAAGGTCGGAATAGTGTTTCAACACTTCGTCCATCTTTTGGTCCAAAGGCAACCACCCTGCCCACAACAAAATAGAGACATTTTTCCGCTTCGCATATTCAATGATTTCGGGAAGATCGATATCCTCTACGGGAGTCATAATATCGGTACTCATTGCCCACCCTTCATCTAATAACACATATTCTATTTTATTTTCAGAAGCGAAGTCAATAAAATATTTATAAGTTTCAGTGTTTACTCCCGCTCTAAAATCTACGCCATATATGTTCCATGCGCACCAATAATCCCATGCCAGTTTGCCCGGTTTTATCCAAGAAACATCGTCCACTTGACAAGGTGTCGCCAGTTTATACACCATATCGCTGTTCAAAAGGTCTTTATCTTCCTCGGCTATAATCACGGCTCTCCACGGATAGAACCTTTTTCCGGTCGTTTCCGCCAGATAATCGGCTCTTTCCTCGACAAGAGCTTGCAGGTTATTATGACCTCCTTGAACCTCTTTCTTTACAAAAGGAGCAAAATCGCCCGTCAATCGAGTATCTCCCGTCTTCTTCAAAAACATTCCCGGGTAGTCGATCAAATCAGCATCGGTAATCGCCACCTTTATTCCGTTAGGCATCCCCACGAGAATGGGAGCGAAAGCCGGCCAAAAATCAGACATACCTTTCAAATTAATCGTTCGATACTCATTTTCAAAAGACTGAGAATAAACATCTTTCTCATTGGCTCTCACATACCCTACCGTCACATCGTGGTCTTCACCGGCAAAACAAAACTCGGCTTTTTCAGACTGCACAGCTACCGGCTCTTTCGATTTAAAATTTGTCTCCCAACGATAGGCCACACCATCGTCATATGCTCGGAAGTACAAATTATAATTTCGAAATTGCATTTTCAATTCATTATATCGGTCTATCACCTCTCTCTTTTTATAAATAACAGCATCGATAATCTCATCGACCTTTTCGACAGAAAACTTTTTCAATCTAGGATTACGGCCTATCGCCTCTCCATTCCGAAAGGTCATCGAAATTTCAGACGGAGCTATAATTTCGGTATCGGCAAAACAGGCACTCCACGCAATCACGGAGTCGATGCTCACCGTAACCGATATTTTACCATTCGGCGAATCCACAAACAACTCTTTCGCCCCCACGCACATGGGGAAAAATGCCAGCATGGCAAGTCCTATCGATAATACTTTTTTCATAATTATTCCTTATAATTGATTTTCCACTCCGACGGTTCCCCACTTAGACGGTTTCGAGCCCATCACAAACTCCAATGTCCCGCCATTGGCAATATCGGTATGTTTGAACGAGCATGCGTCCAACGGCTCCCCGTTCAGTTTAACCGACTGAACATAGATATTTTTATCGCTGGCTTTCTTCGCCTTGATCGATAAATCTCTCCCATTTTCCAAATGAATAACAGCCTCCTCGAACGTGGGACTGGATATCAAATACAAATCCTGCCCGGTATTGGGATAGAAACCAAGAGCATGAAAGACATACCACGACGACATTGAGCCCGAATCGTCATTACCGGGGATTCCTTCTTTCGTCGTATTGTAACGCTCCTTCAACGTCTTTCGCACGACCTCGGCCGTTTTATCGGGTCGACCCACGTAATTATATAGGGTAGGCGTCAAAAATCCCGGTTCGTTCGAGATTTGGAACAGCCCCATATACCACCGTTGATCCCATTTCTCATGAGAAAAATAAGTATCCAACCTCCGGGTGAACTGCTCTTTCCCTCCACATTTCTCGATGAGAGCATTCACATCATGCGGAACATAAAAAGACAGCTCCCACGAGAACGTCTCGTACACGAAATCGGGCCATGTTCCACCTTGAAAAACCGAATAATCATTTTCGCTCCACCAAGAGCCGTCGCTATAACGAGGCCACACAAAGCCCTTAAAGCCCAAACTTTCCACATCGGGATTCCACAAATTTTGCCAATTTCGGGAACGTTCCATATACTTTTGGGCAATCTCTTTTTCTTTCAGTCCACGAGCCAATGTAGCAATGGCATAGTCACAATTGGCATACTCCATGGTACGAGTCCCCGCGCGCTCGAATTTTGTCGATACAAAACCCTTCTCATTATAATCACTGATACCGCCGCGTCCTTCCTTTCGCTCGTCATCACCGGGAGACACTTCGGCGTTCTTTATCATCGCCTCCAATGCCAATTCGTAATCGATACCTTTCAATCCTTTGACATAAGCATCGGTAAAAAGTATATCGACATTCGATCCACCTTGCACCCGGCCATTGTCGTCTCCACTCCGTGCATCGGGAGCATATCCTTCGTACCGATATATATCCAGCAAAGAACGCAACATATCTACCTGTTTAGAAGGCGTCAACAATGTGAATAAAGGGTGTGTCGCTCTAAATGTATCCCAAATACAATAGTAATCATCGTAATACGGTTCGTCCGATATCCATTTCGAATTTTCTCCGGTCTTGTCTACTGGCTGCAAATAGCTATGATACAAAGCTGTATAGAAAATCTTTTTCTGCTCGTCACTACCTTTAACCTCTATTTTGTTCAATATCTCGTTCCAACGACTCACACAGGCGGCTCTCACCTCGTCGAAATTCCACGAATTCATTTCTGACAAATTCATTCGCGCTTTCCCAGTACTTAAATAAGAGATGCCCACTTTGACCGTAACTTTCTGCTTATCAGAAGTGCGATAGGAAAAATAAGCACCTGTCGGTTCACTGGTATCATATTGTTCTCTTTTCCCAGGTTCAACTCGATGGCTCTTCCATGTACCACAATCATCGGACGGAGTATCAAACACAGCGTAGAAATAAACCGTGTACGGCTCACCTATATTCCAACCTCCTCTAACCCGAGTATATCCCTCGATCTCTTTGTCCGAAATAATCCTTACTTCTGAGCCTACTAAATATTGTCTTTCATGAGAAGACAAGAAACTCCCCAAATCAATAATTATTTTTGAATCATCACTCGCTGGAAAAGTATACTCATGCATTGCACTACGCTGCAAAGCCGTCAATCTAGCCGATGTGCCATATCTTTTCAAATCCACCTCATACAGCCCCAACGCCACATGTTCATTATTTCGAGGAGATGAATAATCTTGCATATCAAGATTCCCGGTAATCGGGGCAAACAGTACATTTCCATACTTACAACCTCCTCCGGTCCCGCTCACATGGACATTACTGAACCCATGTATATTCCCATCGCGATCCCAACCCGCATTCCAATCTTTTCCACCACAGTCAGGACCCACCTTTACCATACCAAAAGGTACACAAGGCCCCGGAAATACATTTCCGCCGCCATCGACCCCGATAAACGGATCGACATACTGCGAAAGATCAGACATCGCATTTCCCTTGAACGATGTAATAGCAACAGACAATGCTGTTACAATTGCTATATTAAAATATTTGTTCATAAAAATTTTGAATTTATTCGATTTCCATTAACGGCTCCGCCTCTAAATTAGGATTTAACTCGATTTCTCTGCTTGGAATAGGCCAAACATACTGATCGGAAGTAAATAACGTGCGTTGTCTCACTTTCACATGGCCTTTCCATTTACCACTTTCTACAACCTGGTATCCACCGGCATTATCCAATTTCATACCAATAATCCAACCGTCTTCGGCATTCAATACATTTTCAGCAATTCCCCAGCGACGAATGTCAAAAAAGCGAGCACCTTCAAAAGCCAATTCCACCCGGCGCTCATTCCTTATTCGCTCTCTCATCTCATCTTTTGTCAAATTATTAGGGAAATCGGGCATTCCTACACGCCATCTCGTCATACCCGAATAATTTCTTATTTTAGCATCTTCCGACGGAGAATTTGCCAATTCATTCCGAGCTTCCGCTGCATCCAAATAAACCTCTGCTAAACGGATTAAAGGGAAATCATGTCCAGTATCCCACACTCCTATCAAACTAGGATCTACATATTTCTTCCACCCATATCCCGTCGGAGAGCCATTGTGTTGGTCCATCTTATCTCCACTCGTACTCCCGGGCTGACTATTATACTCACTACCAGCTAAGGTCGTTCCTCCTGTACCAGTATAATAAATAGAAGCGGCCAAACGAGGATCTCTATTCACATACGGATCGTCAAGATTATAATTCGAACGAGGATCGTCAATCGGATAAGCTTCGCTATTACTTACCTTAACTTCATATGCATCGACCATAGATTGGGTAGGAACCCACGAATTCCAACCTCCATCACTAATACAAGCAATCTTCACCGTACAGCCATAAAGAGCGCGCTCTGCACTTGTGAACTGAGAATCGTAAATTATTTCTCCACTACCTACACTCGCAGCGTCGTCATAAAAAAGTTTTCTATAACTTTCACCGGTCAATTGATTATTAGGAGTATAAAGAGATTTTCCAGATTTTGTAATAACAGAATCCGTTGCATCCCGAGCCTGTTCCCAATACCATTTCTGGTCGGGGGAAGATTTGCGATAATCTCCAGCCATAAACATGCAAATCCGGCTTTTCAACGCAAATGCAGCCCAACGCGTTACCCGTCCATCGTCTTCCTCATTTGTATAAGAAGACGGAAGATTTGCCGTAGCGTAATCCAAATCACTTATTATCTGTTTGGCAATCGCATATTTATCTGTTCTCCGAATAGAAGATGCCTCCTGTATCGTCAATGGATGATCGACCCATGGAACATCTCCAAATTGAGCTATCAAGTAATAATAAGCATACGCACGTTGAAACAAGACCTCTGCCGTATAGCGATTTTTTAAAATCGGATCCATATTTACATTCCCGATATTCACGAGAAAATCGGCACAACGTCTTATCGTAACATATCTTCTATTCCATAATTCCTGTAACGCGGCATGGTTCGCTTCGAACGCATTCAATGCAATTTGTTGAAAATTACCAAACTGATTGCTGTGTTGAGGATAGGTATTATCGCTTGCCGCATCCAAGAAAAGTAAATCGCAACCATACGTATCGCTCTGAGGGAAGGTATTACTATAAGTAGCATTCACTGCACGAAGAGCATCTTCTGCCGTATTCCAATAATTATCTACTGTAACTTTATCATTCGGATATAAATCCAATCCATCGGTACAACTAAAAACAGGAAGCAAACCGATGATCATAAAATAATATATATAGCGTTTCATAACTAAATGTATCTAATGTATTATAGAACAATCAATTTTTACCTATAGTAAGCTCCACTCCAAAGGTGAATGATCTCAACTGTGGATAATATGCTCCTCCCGAAGGACCCTCCGGATCCACATACGGATAAGAAGTCAAAGTGAACAAGTTATTGGCAGATATACTAAACCGAACCTTCTCAAAACATATTTTTCTCGTCCAATTTTTAGGAAGGGTGTATCCCAACTGTAAATTTTTCAATCGTAAATAAGCTGCGCTTTTTACATAGAAATCAGATATCTCGTAATTATTTTGTTGCCCGTTTACATATCGAGGTAATTTTGCATGAGCCAAATTTTCTTGTACCGATCGCTCTGGGTTCCAGCGATCCTCCAATAAGCTCTTTGAAGTAGGATTTAATACAATACCCCCATAAATAAACTCATCTCGTTTACCTACCCCTTGAAAAAATACTCTGAAATCAAATCCCTTGTACTCTCCTGAGAAATCCAGTCCAAACATATATCTCGGAGCACTCCAACCTATATCGGTTTTATCATAACTATCAATTTTTCCATCAGGAACTCCATTAGGCCCAGACAAATCGGCATACTTCAAATCGCCAACTTTTATTTGAGAGGCGTACCCCTCGGGCTTCGGACTGTTTTGTATCTCTTCTTCCGAGGTGAAAAAACCTAAGCATTTATATCCATACAGAGTATTCAAAGGTTTGCCCTCCGCTATTACCGTACGATCATATATATGAGGTCCGGTTCCTTTCAAATCCAAAACCTCATTCATTTGATCCGAAAAAGATAGAGTGACCCCATAATTAAACTCATTAACTTTATCCCTCCACGTTAACTGTAACTCATGCCCCCAACTTGCCATAACACCGGCATTTTGGACAGAAACCGGAATACCGATAACACCAGACACAGGCAAATCCAACAATATGCCATCGGTCTTCTTTCGATACCAGTCATAAGCACCGATCAGCCTATTATTGAACAAATTAAAATCTACCCCTATATCGAGCATAGTAGAAGTCTCCCACCCCAAATCGTAATTCGGTAAAATATTTAAATAAGAACCCGGGACCCATTGATGTCCGAACATATATTCTTTCGGATTATTAGCCATTACATTTGCATACTGATAAAGGCTTATGGTTTGATTTCCCAATTGTCCGTAAGATGCCCTAAGTTTCAAATTATCTACCACAGTTCTTATCGGCTCCATAAATTTTTCTTCCGATATTCTCCAACCTATTGACCCCGAAGGGAAAAGTGTATATTGATGTCCTGGCGCCAAACGTGACGAGCCATCGTACCGAAGATTAAATTCTAAAAAATAACGACTATCAAAATCATAGTTGGCCCGACCAAAATAGGAATACATTCTCCACTCGTCAGAATTTCCCCAATTATCTTTCAAATCGCCAGTACCGGTCGCACCATCTATTTCCTCCAAATTATTATCAGGAATATTCTTCCTATTAGCTCCTACCCAATGGCTTTTATAATGTTCATCTGTAAAACCCGCTAGTACTTTAAAAAAATGATTTTGTATTTTTTTCTCATATTCAAGTGTGGTCTGTAAAGTAGTCTGGCTTCTTTCTGTCATTGAACGACTCACACTATTCGGATCGTTACTATATTTATGGCTACCATCTTCATTAACAAATGTAATAGTTTTGTAAATACTAGAACTACCTACCTCCCATAAATTCCACGAAAACTGAGCCTTCGCACGAAGTCCGGGAATAATCTCCCAATTCGCCATACCATTCATAAGAAGATTATTATCATAACTTTTGGTATGTCCTCCCTCTGTAATCCAAGCAACCGGGTTCGTATCTTCATTGTTTAAATGTCCCCAATCTCCATTCGCCCGCTTAACCGGTAAATAAGGAGGCATATTTAAAACAGCTTCAAAAAAATCGCTATAATGATCAGGCTCTTTACTATTGCTTCTGTAATAGGATACACCGGCCATAACGTCAAAATTATCCACAATCTGAGTACTTACATTGGCTCTGGCATTATATTTGGAAAAATCGGTAAACTGAACCAACCCTTGTTGCGAAGTATAACCGCCAGAAATCATATAAGCAGATTTTGCAGTTCCACCACTTACCCGCACATTAGCTTGATGCATACTGTCATTGGACTTTACTGCCGATTTCCACCAATTCGTATTAGCATAATAATCCGGGTTACTGCCATCTCGCATCATTTGTATTTCTTCATCGGTATATAAAGGATTTTCACCAGCCTGAACGTAAGACTCATTAACCAATATAGCATAATCCCACGAATTATTTAACTCAGGGACTTTTGTCGGAGTCTGCATTGAGGCTGTATATGAAATATCTACCGTCGGATTTTTATCCTTATTACCCTTCTTTGTCGTTACCAATAAAACGCCATTGGATGCTCTCGATCCATAAATAGCTGCAGAAGAAGCATCTTTCAAAACAGAAACGGATTCCACATCCGTGGAGCTCAATGCATAAAAGTCCCCTAGTCCAGCCGGAACACCATCTATAATAACCAATGGTTCGGTAGAACTCATAGTTCCTATTGCACGAATATTCAGCGAAGGAGTAGATCCAGGTTTACCCCCATTATCCGTGATAATCAATCCGGGAACCGTTCCTTGAAGAGAATAAGCTATATTAGAAACCGGGACTTGCTCAATCGTTTTCGAAGAAATAACATCAATCGCACCTGTCACACTGGACTTTTTCTGTGTACCATAAGCCACTACAACGACCTCGTCCAGCACAACGGGACGAATATCTATGCGCAACGACGTACGACCGTTGATTTCCACCTCCTCTTTATTATACCCCACATATGAAACCTCCAAGACACCATCGGCTGGAGCATTGATAGAAAATTTTCCATCGATATTCGAAACAGTACCCACATTAGCACCTTTCACAACGATATTAGCTCCAATTACAGGAACTTCTGTTTCGTCATAAACAATCCCCTTGACAGTCACCTGCTCACGACTGCTTTTACCTAAGTTCGGACGCTTATCGAAAACAACAATCGATTTATCCGATACTATATTATAATCCAAACCCTTGTTTTTAAAAACTTCGTCTAAAACTTCTGGGACACTCTTATTCTTGACAGAGATAGAAACATCATTACTCTCGTCAAGCACTACATTTCTATAAGCAAACCTGTACGAAGTTTGTTTTTCAACAATAGAAAATAACTCTTTTAGAGTTGCATTTTTCAGCTCAATAGTCACTCTTTGACTCTGAGCAGCCAGCATACCTACATTACCTATAAAAAAGAATAATAAGATAAACTGTCTTAATCGATGTTTTATGATTTTTTTCATAAACCTTGAATTGTTTTTTATGGTTTTTCTTAATATTTATATAGAAAGACAACACGCTAATAAAAAAGTACTTTTAAAAAAGCATGTTTAAAAACATGTTTTACCAGAAGAAAAAAATATCCAAAACAAATATTATACTTTATTCTTGCGTTGTAATCAAGTTCTAGTATTGGTCGAGACTCCTATCTCATTAATGGTATTATTTTTACATATAAATATTTACTAATATTTCGAGTTTATACTAAAAAGAGAATACCCGATTCAAATTTTTGAATCGGGTATTCTCTTCATTTCGTAGTTCCTAAAAAGGAACTATCAAAACAGAGGAGCATAAGTAACAATATCCGAACGAATCGAAACTTTCCAAGAATTATTTCTTGGAAAAATAAATATCTTTCGCATCGACACAATAATCCATGTGATAAGAATATTTCAATATTTCCAATGCATTAAGCAAATCGTTAGAAGGCACTTTTCCAGTAAACAAATCACTGTCTATATTTAACCCCTTTATATGAATACTAATATTATAATTTTCTTCAAGAGCTACTATTACATTCTCCAACTGTTCGTCAATAAAAACTAGTTCGTTATTTTTCCATACAGATGCATCCTCCGGCCTCTTCTCTTCTAATACTAATATACTACCGTCTTGACAATTCAATACAGCCTTTTGGTTAGGTAACAACTTCTTCTCTTCCTTTCGAGATGATACTAATATCTCTCCCTCTTCCAATGTAACCTCCATAGTTTCATTTCCAGCATATGCATGTAAATTGAATTTAGTCCCCAATACTCTTACGGTTAAATCCTTTGTAGTAATAACAAATGGAACCGATTTATTTTTAGCTACATTAAAATAGGCTTCTCCATTAAAATCCACACATCGCTCATCTCGATTAAAATCTTTGGGAGAATATGTCAAGGAACTATTCGAATTCATCGTCACCTTAGTCCCGTCTGGCAAAGTCAAGTTAGCATGTTCTTCCGCAAATGTAGAAAATAAAACTTCCCCACTTGACAAAGAACGCGTTTCTTGATAAAAATAAAATGTAGCAAAAACAAAGATTGGAAGTAGGATTGCAGCTGCTATTCGTCCCCACGATATCAACATTTTAGTACGATATTTTGGAAAAATGCTTTTATCTACTTTGCGTTTTAGTATAGCTAAACGTTCAGCAGAAACGGAACTATCATCTAGTATATCCTCTTGCCAGCCTTTAAATAACCGATCTTCGAGTTGCCCGTCCGACATTTCTCTTACCTTCCTTTGAAGTTCCTCCAATTCTTTCGGAGTCAGACAATTTCTTTTATACTTTTCTTCTAAATAATCCATATAACTCGCTCTGTTTATATAAAGACAACAAAAACGTCTTTTTATATCAATATTTCAATTATTTTAACACAAAGGAAAGAATTAAAACAAGACTTTTCTTCAATATTTCCTTTAAAACCTTCAATCCGGCTGAAAGAGCATTCTTTACGGTTTGTTCTTTAAGTCTAAGTTTTACAGCCGTCTCTTTAACAGACATCTGGTTTAATTTGACACACTCAATCACTTCCCTCTGAGTACTAGACAAATTTTTCATAGCCTTTTTCAGAGATTTACAGAAATCGTCATATTCCACAATAGCTGAAGTATCGCTCACAGAACATTGTTCTTCATTATAATAATTCACATATTCTTCAAAAACATATGAATTAATTCGTGATTTATACCTATTGATAATCTGATTCTTTGCTATTTTAAAAATAAAAGCGCTGAGGTGCTCGCCATGTATAATACTATGTCTATTTATCCATAATTTAATAAATACATCTTGTACAATTTCTTCGGTATCTTCTCTCGACTTAACATACTGCATACAATATGCATATAACCGAGCCGAATACATATTATATATTCTATTAAATGCGTCTTGAGATTCCTGTTTTAATTGATATACAAGTTCCTCCTCATTCATAGTATAACCAAATTACAGCCTCCTCTTAATCTGTATTTTCAATCCTTCATGCTGCTCTATAAAAACTATCCTTTCGAATCACAACACTATAATTGTACAATCTCTATTTATAAATATCATTGGTCTTATTCAGCGAAGATAGTTATTTTCATAAAGATAAATATGTACCCAACTGTTAAAATTTTTCTAATATCAAACTCTAAAAATTTTACGCTCACATTGAATCATTAGCAGAAATACAAAATAACTATTTAATACACAATATTTTATAAACTAAAAATCAAAATACTTTATTAAACAAAAAGCCAACTTTTGAAGTTGGCTTTTTGTTTTCCTTTCTAAAAATTAGACCGTCTATTCTAACATATCATTAGGAGCAATAGGTATATACGGACCATCTTTCACCTCAAAAATAACAGTACCAGCACATAACACCTCAATTGTATGCCATTGTCCCCGGGGTATGTTTACCCCATAAGTACCCTCCGCCGGGTCGAGTTCATAGCGGTTAATTTCCTTCTTGTCGTCATCGTAAAAGAGAACTCTCATACGCCCTCGCAACAATACATAAGTTTCGGCCGTATGCCTATGACGATGTATCGGTAAAACAGTTCCCGGTTCAAGGGCATTAAGCAGACGTTGCGAAGGAGACGACAACGATTCGTGAAAGTTATAATTCATACGCAATCTAGGACTTTCCTTTGCATCCTTTGTCACCCTATCGAGTAAAACATGATCAATCAATATCTCAGACATTACTTCGTTCTCCCTTCTCAATAATTTCGAATAAATTGTTCATACATTTTTCTTTCTTAAAATGCCGCTGGTAATAATTATATCCGTTTCTACCCTTTTCTTCCAATTCTTGATTTGAATAATTCGAAATGGAAAGGACTAAACGAACCATCTTGTCAATAGAATCTGCACCTGTATAATATCCGCAACGAGCATTCTTTACAACCGTTTGTACTTCACCATTCGCCATGACTAAAATAGGTTTGGAACTGAGCATATAAGCCTGTATCTTCGCTGGTAACGTCACATTGAATGCGCTATTGTCACAAAGAGGAAGCAACATAATATCGGCTTTTCTGAAAAATGCCGGCATATATTCAATGGGATAACGGTCATAAAAATGTACAGTATCACCCATCTCCCGACTCTGAACGAACGACATAACCCATTTTTTCTTTCGCCCGTCACCGATAAAAATCCACTGTATATGTTTATTGTTTTTCAAACGTTCGGCTACTCTCATCACATTTTCAAGATTTTGCGCCTCACCTAAATTTCCGGCAAACATAATTTTAAAACCATCTGGCAAATGTGGCAGTTCATCGTCATCAACAGTACATTTTCGAAGTTCATCTTCTCCCCAATTGGGTAAATCTTCTATACAATCATTTTTTACCCCTCGTTGCTGTAACAATGTCCTCACGCCCGATGCCGCTATGAAAATTTTGCGACAATGCCGGTAAATGTAACGCATGATACGATCAACTATTTTAACGATATATTTATTAGTTATACCTCCGGCAGCCAAACTTTCTGGCCAAACATCAAGTAACCAGAAATAAATAGGAATTCGTCGTATTTTTTTCGCAAGCACTGCCGGTATACCGATAAATGCCGGGGACAATTCCTGCACAAAAATAAAGTCGAATCTCTTACGACAAACAATACTTAATGTGTATATACAAGAAAATAATAAACTCGATAAATAATTGAGCACCATTCTTATCGCCCTACCATCTCCACGAGGAATCACCGGCACACGAATGACATTTACTCCATTGACGACTTCTCTCCGCCTGCTCCGCAATCCGTATCCCTCGTAAAAATGGCCCTGAGGATAATTGGGAATACATGTAATTACAGTAACTTCATATCCTCGTTTTACCATTTCAAAAGCGATATCGTTACCTCGAAAAACTTCGGGATAAAAATAATTGGTCAAAAACAAGCATCGTTTACCTTTCACCCCAGACGACTCTTTTGACATAATCGGTATAAGAAAGAATAATTCGCACGACTTTGTCGCTAACATTCGGTATAGAGTAGTCTGCAACCGGACGAAAATTACGAGTTTCGAGAATCTGATTCTGCAATTCGGACAAGCCCTGCATCACCCGTTCGGGATTAAGCCCTACCATCATCACCGAAGCTTCCTCCATCGCCTCGGGACGCTCGTGAGCTTCACGTATATTCAGAGCCTTAAAATTAAGAATAGACGACTCCTCGCTGATGGTTCCGCTATCCGAGATTACCGTTTTGGCATTAATTTGCAATTTATTATAATCGCTAAAACCCATCGGTTTCATCAGCCGTATAAGCGGGTGAAATTCAACACTATCGGTTTCTATTTTCTTGCGGGTACGGGGGTGTGTCGACACAATCACGGGAAAACCATACGTTTGAGCTATGTCGTTCAAAATCGTAACCAAATTCCCGAAGTTGCGTTCGCTCGATATATTCTCTTCCCGATGGGCCGACACGACAAAGTATTTGCCCTTCTCCAATCCCAGATTCTCTAAAATAGACGAGGCATTTATCTGAGGCAAATACCTGTTCAGCACCTCATACATGGGGCTTCCGGTTTTGACAACCCGATCGGAAGGGATTCCCTCGCTCAACAAATATTCACGGGCAATAGAGCTGTACGGCAAATTAATATCCGATATATGGTCGACAATCTTACGATTACTCTCTTCGGGAACACGCTGGTCGAAACAGCGATTTCCGGCCTCCATATGGAAAATAGGGATATGACGTTTCTTAGCCGCTATCGCACACAAGCAAGAATTCGTGTCGCCCAATACAAGAAATGCATCCGGACGAACTTCTTCCAGAACCGGATCTATATTAATCAATATCTGCCCGGCAGTCGTCGTCGCATTATTACCTGCCGCATTCAAAAAATAATCAGGTTTCCGTAGACCTAAATCCTGAAAAAATATTTCGTTTAATTCATAATCGTAATTTTGTCCTGTGTGTACCAATACGTGCTCTATGGCGGGACTGGCATCTAACTTTTGCAATACACATGACAATCTGATTATTTCGGGTCTTGTCCCTACTACCGAAAGGACTTTCAATCGCTTCATAAATCTATATTTTGATTTTTCACTCGTCTTTCACTACCGGTTCGAAATAAGTATCGCTATCGGTAGGATCATACCATTCGTTTATCCAAAACTGAGCATATAAAATCTCATCGCCGATATTCGATATATTATGTGTGTACCACACCGGCATATCCACATAAGCCGGTTCTTCCCCGTTAAGATAATAATCCAGTACTTCGTCTGTTCCAACCTTCCGGAGCTGAATTCTCGCTTTTCCCTTAATCACTACAAACCGCTCCATCTTGCGAGTGTGATAATGATTTCCCCTTGTAACACCGGGAGCGGTGGTAGAAAAACTCACTTGGCCACCCACCCCGATTTTTACGGTCTCGACGAAACTACCTCGTACATCGGTATGTTGAACCAATTTCACCGGGAAATAGCTTT
The DNA here is from genome assembly GCF_000296465.1 of Barnesiella intestinihominis YIT 11860. Classification (NCBI taxonomy): domain Bacteria; kingdom Pseudomonadati; phylum Bacteroidota; class Bacteroidia; order Bacteroidales; family Barnesiellaceae; genus Barnesiella; species Barnesiella intestinihominis. The sequence continues at coordinate 183,021 of NZ_JH815204.1, read as the reverse complement.
CCATATCAATATAGCTACGAAATGTATTAAACAAATTCATTTCATGGATATTATTCAAAGGAGGAATAATTCCCTGCTCGAAATACAATTTTTTGAAATTTTCAAACAAACCGAGAACTTCACTCACCTTCATCTCGAAATCGCAGGCCACATCGTCTCGCTCGACAAGCGAGGGTGCGGTGCGACTTCCCATCTCCCTTATTTTATCACAAATATGACGGCATAAACTGCCCACATAAATCAAATTTACCTCATTGTCTTGTAATACCGTGGGAGAGTCACCGTGAGTCAATTTATACCCGAACGTGGCTATGAACGAATTATAATTAGGCTTCCCAAACGGACCGAAAACATTGGGAACTACCATTCCTGTAAAAGATGCCCCTTTACGCACAGCCCATTCTTCCAACAATTTACGGCCATCACTCTTACTACGGCCATACTCATTATCCCGTTCCTCTTGTATGCTCGACGAGAATAAAACATAAGGACGAGAATTTGTCGCTTCCATAGCCTCGATTAGCTGTTTTACCAATCGCATATTCGTCTCGTACAAAACATGCACATCAGTATGACGGTTTACCGCCGCCAAATGTACAATAACATCACAACTCTTTACAAACGTTTTCAGACGTTCTACATCGACAAAATAATCATCTTCGAATGGAACTCTCTCAAATTCTCCGGGATAAAGTCCCAACGTATTATATAAATGAGTACCGACAAACCCAGACTGCCCGGTAATGCCTACCTTTATCATAATTCTATCCACTAATTGAGATTCAAATCTTCCCGTACGATATCGAGCTTCAACAATAATTGTTTCATTTCTTCTACATCGAGTCTGTGAGTATTGTGCGAATGATAGTCTTCTATTTGAGAGACTACCTCGCTACCTTCGACAAAAAATTTATCGTAATTCAAATCTCGACTATCGCATGGAATACGATAATAATTATCCATATCCTCTGCCCTCGCCATCTCCTCGCGAGTAACCAAAGTTTCATAGAGCTTCTCCCCATGCCGTGTACCGATAATTTTCACGGGAGTATCTTTGCCATACAATTCTTTCAACGCAGTCGCCAAAGTAACCAGCGTAGCCGCCGGAGCCTTCTGTACGAATAAATCGCCATTACGGCCATGCTCAAACGCATAAACTACCAAGTCGACAGCATCATCGAGCGTCATCATAAACCGTGTCATGTTGGGATCCGTGATCGTTATTACCGCATTGTTTTTCATCTGCTCGATCCATAGCGGAATCACAGACCCCCGACTCGCCATCACATTTCCATAACGAGTACAACAAATTGTCGTTGTCGCAGAATCACCCAACTGACGTCCTTTGGCAATCGCCACTTTTTCCATCATGGCTTTACTTATTCCCATAGCATTGATGGGATAGGCCGCTTTATCGGTAGACAATACGACAACATTTTTCACACCATGCTCCACGGCCGAATCCAATACGTTCTCCGTGCCAAATACATTCGTACGCACAGCCTGCATAGGGAAAAATTCACATGAAGGGACCTGTTTCAAGGCAGCTGCCGAAAACACATAATCGACCCCACTCATAGCGCTATCTACACTACGTTTATCCCGCACGTCACCGATATAAAACTTAACCTTCGGGTTCTGTAATCGATGCCGCATATCATCTTGTTTTTTCTCATCACGGCTAAATATGCGTATTTCACCGACATCGCTATCCAAAAACCGCTTTAACACAGCATTGCCAAAGGATCCTGTTCCTCCGGTAATAAGCAATATCTTATCTTTAAAAATAGACATGATTATAAATTTAAACTATAAAAAACGCTTCTGCTAAATATCTGCATATCCAATCTTACCATTTCTAAAAATCGGTCACAATTTTTTTGAAATTGAATCGGGTCAAATGATCTGGCATAGATCATTATTTTACTATATATATCATCTTCAGAGGAAACAATAATTCCCAAATCATATTCTTTCACATATTCAGCTTGAATACCACCCGACGAAACAATCATCGGTTTTCTTCTCAACAAAGACAAATAAAATCTATTACTTATCAAATAACGGCTCAACGTATCATCTGGCAAAATTATGTTCATAAAATCACAGCCATCAACGATGGAAAATTCTTCCTTTTTCGGATAATAACCCGTAAATTTCACATTATTATACATCTTTTTCACCTCGTACTTTTTCAATAAATCATATGCAATACCCATACCCGAAAATTGAATCGTTATTCGAGATTTATTCCCCAAATGATCCATTAGCATTTTATTCGTAATAAAATTTCTAAGTTGTCCGATAGTCAACACTTTAACATTTTCCACATCGATATCTCTGGCATTCACTATGTCCTCATCAAGAGATTTACGTCTTGCATTATGACATATTACGTAATCACATGCAGGTAACCACGACCTAAACCCCGGTGAAGAAAAACAATTCAATGCTGAATTATTTAATAAACGCCTAATTATGGGAACGGTATATTTAACCAACGGAGAATAATCACGTATATCAAATATATACTTCTTTTTATAATAACTTAATAAATAGTAAGACAGGAATACCGCATTAGCGATGGTAAATACTACAATCTGACTATAATCAGATTGTTTCAATATCCGTCTTACGAACCGAGAATAGCGAAAATAATCATAAATTTTACGAACGCAAGAGGCCGTCTCCCTCGCTATAATATCACAAGAATGTATCTTATAGGGGAACTCCTCATTCGATACACGTTTATCCCTATTCAACAAAATGACTTCGACATCAATGTTCTTTTCCTTATATACATCTATATAATATTGCATATAAGGAGATTTTTCTACATTTGTAGCAAGAATCAACGCCACTTTCATTTTTTCATTATTTTGTTTAAATAGGTATATATCACTGTTTCTATTTTTATCAACGAGGGGAGAAATGACAAACGACAGTTTTTACGCAAAAACCGCAATAGGATTCTCACGAATTTAATATTATTGAAAAAATGACTGTCAGGACGTCGATATGTTATTATTAATTTATTCTGCGCTATTTGTTCAAACAAATTAAACCACAAAGGCATAATATTTTTTGGAGAAAATCGGCTCACCTGCTCTTTTGCTTGAATTCCCAATCGTTCATTAACCTCATCGTGAGTCAATAAGAACACAATTTTATCTGCAATTCCCTTGTATGAATGGCATAAGTATCCCGTAACTCCATTTTCTATTGTATCGGGATAACCATTTTTTCCCAATGTAACAACCGGTAACCCCGCACAATTCATCTCAATTGCACCCATTCCAAAGGTCTCTGTGCGAGCCGACGGATTAACTACTCCAACTGACGACGACAAAAAAACTTCGTATTTTTCACCCCCTAAGATTCCTTGAAACGTGACAGATGGCAATAGTTCTCCTTCTTCCGACAAATACGGGAAAAACTCTTCTTCAAACAATTTATCCGCTATTCCCATTCTTCCCAAAGAGCAATTTCTAGAATAAAGATTTCCACCTCCTATCACCTGTAATCGTGCCATTGGAACCTTTTTCAAAATGTACTTCCACATTTTGGCTAATACCAAAAATCCCTTTTCTGGAATCAATGCTCCCAAATAAACAACCGTTTTACCGTCATTATCCCGCTTTTTTTCCCCTACCACATCGGGAACCATATTATATATAAACAAAGATTTATCACAAATGGGGTGATCTATATATCTATCATACTGCTGCCTACCTACAAAAACATTTGCAATAACAGACGGGCTCTTAGCAACCCAATCGGCATAATCCCCAAAATAAAAATTATGCCCCCAAATAACAATGCGATGCCGTAGTTTATCGATAAATCGAGCCAATTGTTGATCCTTATTATCCTTAATGATAATAAAATCATCACCTCGTCTTTTTGATTCGGTCAAACCCTCAAAAATATCTTCAACAAGAACCTTCTCTACACCTTGTGGAAAAAAACAGTCAGATGAACAATAAACTCTTACCCTATACGATTTCGGATCAAAACGGAGTATATAATAAATCAAAAGTAAAAAGCAATATTGAGTTCCCCCCACTCCCGGATTTCCTAAGTCCGGACGGGAACAATCAACCCCGCTCAATCCTTTATCAAAAAAATAAAATCCAATATTCATAGAGCAACCATTCATAAAATAGATAATAGTTTTTTCATCTGAAGAAAATTATTCTTTTCATTCATGACATAACTCTGAGCCTCACTTGCTTTCCTTAAACATTCGGTATAATCCATTGAAAGTACTTCGGACATTTTATTGGCCATAGCCTCAATTGATTCGTCTTCGAAATAATACAAATATTTATCATATTCAGCTGGAATTCCGGGAAGTTTCGTCGTCAATACCGGAGTTCCTGACAACATATATTCCATTATTTTCGAAGGAAAAGAATATTGAGTATATTCATACGAACTCGGTCGTGGATTAATCAATAATGCAACCTGTTTCTGACGAGCCACAATTACGTCACGAGAGACTAATCCTTTATAAATTATACGATCATGTTTTGCTGCTAATTCGACCAATTCTGCTCTATAATCGCCATCTCCATATATCTCCAATATATAATCGGTATTATTCATTGCCAAGAAACTATCCAACAATTTTTTAATCCCATAAACTTTATGAATAGAGCCACTATACATACAGACCTTTTCCCTTCTCCTCCCCTTATTGGATTCACACTTTGCTCTCACATCAACCATACCCTCTATCACAACACTTGGTTTATGATTAGGATTCAAATCAGCATCCATGTAATTAGTCAATGTCACAAATGCATCCATTTGACGTATAATATATTCTTGCAAACTAGATTTTATTTGAGAAAAAAATCCCATCGACAAATAACGAGGCATATCTGTTACAAAAACCGTAACCCTGATATTAAAAAATATTTTACATAAAAAACAAGAAAGCAATAAAGTAAAATTAAGCCCATCACATAGAATAGCCGAATTATCTTTCCCTAATTTATTTTTCCATAATTTTATAAACCGTATAATCCTTAACAATAAATGTAAATACCCTCCCCTTTGCTTTCTAAAAAAATAGTTATATCCTATTCCCTCCTCCAAGACACAATGTCGTTCCCCTCTTTTTGAATGCCAATAACGATATGCCAAATTGTTAGATAACACATTTACTTTTACACCATTAGCCTTTAAGCCCAATAACATCAACCGCATGAAATACTGGCCTTGTATTCCATAATATCGAGGCTGTGTTTTCAATATTTCAATCAATAATTTTTCATGAACCACAGATGCAACAAATAATATATTCATATCTGTCATCGCCAAATAAAAGATTCAAAAATAGTATGATATTCTATGAACGAATCTCTCCAAATTTCGGAATTGAAAAATGAGAAGAAGTCATAAATAGTGAAAAACATAATTATAAACAGTGTGCCTGCCCGTACGATTCTATTATTGATCGTACGAATCATCAGTGGATAAGTTGCGATCATTGACACTTGCAAATACATACCTATCCGAGCAATAAGTTGAGCGATAAAACCTAACGGAACGAAAAGAAAAGAAAGGGCGGTTATTTTGAAAATCAATCCGTCCTTTCGATCTTGTCTTTTTTCATAATACAATATCATGCTCATGATGATAATCTGATAAACAAAGCCTATTCCCGACTCTAATTTCGATTCTTCTTTCCCTTCTTCCAGATAATAGGTATATTTTCCCAAACCCGTTACAGAAAGAGTATTTTCAATTATAGATGTAACAATATTCTTGAACAACAGAATAGCAAAAAAGAGAACAACGCCAATAATCACCCCCTTCTTACCCATTCTCCAATTCACAAATCCAAGAAAAACTATCGGTAACAATATTTTGGCGCTACTGTGGAACAAAGAGGCAAATAAAATAAATAACGCTGCAATGATGACCTTCTTTTTATAAATATAAGGAATGGACAACAAAACTATGCACATAGCCAAAGTCTGACGCATCATAGACGATTGCGTAAGCATGAAATTAGGATTAAATACATAAATAAATACAGCGAACCAATACCATTCCTTCGGTATATATTTCTTGATAAACCAATAATAAACAGATATTTCAAATGCAGTAAGGACAATGACTAATGAAAAAAAGCCGAATGGTTTGAATATCCGATACAAGAATATCCAACCGACTTCCCATCGTTCGTTAGGATCTGAATAATTAAATTCATCGATCGAATTATATACTATAAATTTGTCTATGTATTGACGATAGTCGTTTCCCCATTCATAGCGTATCGCAAGGAAAACGAATAATATGGTCATCGCTGCGCCAAAGCCCCAGCTCAATCGTCTGTAACGCCCCAAATAGGCCAAACACACACATATTAAACCAATAACGATCGTCTCAATCATACCTTTTTCGAAACAAGCGCCTGTTCATATAATTCGACATATTTCTCATACTGGCAAAATTTATCATACCGGGTTTGCGCCACTTCCCGACACGCCTGCGAATAAAACGATTTACCCGTCTTACAAACCTGTCTTATCGCCTCGGCCAGTCGCTCCATATTTCCGGTTTCTACAACTAAGCCCGTATCAGAGTCTATCAATTCAGGCAACGCCGTATTGTCATAGACCACCGCCGGTGTACCACAAGCGAACCCTTCCACAATAGTAAGTCCGAAAGTCTCTTGGTACGACAAACTCGTCACCACATCTGCCGCCGAATAAATAAGAGCCAGTTCATCAAGATTCTCTGTTCGCTCTATCCCGATGATACCATCGGGTATATTGTTTTTCTGCTCAGAGGTTATCCCCACCAAAACGATCACGAACTGATCGGCCGGCAATAATTCCCTCAGTTTATAATAATCATATAATCCCTTTGATGCGCTCCAATGAGAACTCACACCCACTATCATGAAGCGGTTGCCACAACCATACTTTTGTTTAATGGCTTGTATATCGGTATGAGGATAGAATCGAGTACAGTCCACTCCGTTGGAAATAACCTGTACAGGTACAGAACCGACAACCGAACTTCTCACTACGCCCGACAGCCACTCCGAGACTGTAACAAAAGTCAGATTCGGAACAGAAGTTATATATGCTTCTTTCTTTCTTAACACCCACGGCATAGTACGGAACACCCCTTTTAATTCCCCGCCCGTATCGCTATTACCACATCTCGGACATCGATAGCAACCCGTTTTCCAATTTTCGCATTTATTGTACACGAAATGAGTACACCCCCCAGTCACGGCCCAACAGTCGTGAAGGGTCCAAATAACCGGAATACCCGCTTTTTTCAAAAAAGAGAAAAGAAGTGGCAAATTCAAAAAATTCTGATGAATATTATGCAAATGAATTATATCGGGAGCTATTTTCTTTATTTTTCTGATAAATAACTTCGTCTCAATCCAAGAACCGAATCCTTTCAAATTGAGAATACGGGAAAACAAATAGGTATGTATAATATACGATATAACGCTTTTATTAATTCTAATCTCCTCACATGAGCAAAGATTCGATTCGCTTGCGTATGCAAAATAGCACTGCCAACCATGTTTTACCGCAATCTCCCCTATCTCGGCCGCAATCCTGCCGGTTGACCACAAATTGGCATAAGTATTGACGATCAACAGTTTCTTACCCATTTTGAAACGCCTCTTTATTCAACATTTTCAACTGCCTGTTCATCACCATAGGTTGCCAGACACAGTAGGGCAATAAACCTACAATCGTAGCTGTGATTACAATCGTCCACGGAATCCACGAAGAAAATAAAACGATAGCTACGACTTTGAAGAGTACAGCCCATAAAAAACCATATAACTGGCATTTAAGCGTACCTAAACCATTAACGACACTCGTCAAAACCGATACCCAAATCATCACACACCCCAATAGAGCAAACAGCAATGCAGCGGACAGATTCACTTCGATAGCCTTTTCGCCTAACCAAAATTCCAATATCGGGTCAAGAAATGGAATGATAGCCAATTGAAACAATACAGCAATACCAGCGACAAAATACAGAAAACGGACCAACTTGATTATCCAATCGTAACGTTTTTCTACAAATGCTTTCGTCACAGCCGACCATACCGGAATCAGAGCCAAAGACACAAATGTACCGGCGATTGAAAATATCTTTATATATATCTGATATTCTACAACGAAAGACGGATCGAAAAAGTAGGATATAAAAAACTCGTTGGTTACAGTAATTATCATGTATAACAACTGCAAAACAAGGAACAAAATTCCCAACGACAAAACACCAGTGGCTTTATTCCACCGAAAGTACTTGAACGACGGCAAACATTCTTTCAGATCTTTTGCAAAAACAATTATCGTCGCTACCAGTAACGGTAAACACCCTGTAACAGCCTGTACCCAAGAAATCGTTACAAAATCTCGTTCGACATCTCCGGTCGGATCATATACCCACAGAAAAATCAATAATAAAACGGTAGAAAGCAGATTCAAGAAATTAGGTAGTGCCGATTTCTGCAAGGCATACAAAATAGAGATAATCAATTTCAGAAAGAAAAAACACAATACGCCACATAAAGCGATAACAACCCCTTTACGCAAACTCTCTGGCGATATGCTTTGTTCCGAAATATTGAAAACCGAATTCCAATCTATATATCGGCTTATTATAAATGCTAAAAACGAAATAAATACAGTGACACCTCCCATCAAAATGTAAGAAGATGATATATATTGCCGGGCACTTTCATAGTTTTTCAAACTCAAATCGGCCGTCAAATGATTCCGCAAGCCATTGCCTATTCCCAAATCAAAGACTTGTATCCATGATAAAACAGAACACATCGTGAACCAGCACCCTAATACGGTATTGTCATCGAAATAGTTCAGATAAAGAGGAAACAAGGCAAAAGAAACCAAAAAGCCGAACCCTCGAACAAGGAAAGAGCCCAGGACATTGTTAATTAGGTTTTTATTACCTATGTATTTCCCTTTTATATCACTAAACTCTATCACGGAGAAACAAACTCAATTGTTCTACAAACCTATTATCCAAAGACTGTACCACCGCCCGCGTGTCAAAAGGATTATCCAAATCCACATTCAATATGGCATTTGCTATATCGCTGGGTTCTTGTTTCTGATAATAATAAATATAACCCGAAATTCCATAAGCTCGCCGTACCGCTTCTATATCGGCAGAAACAACTTGCAAACCATTCGACATATAAGATAATATTTTCGACGGAAACGAGGTATTATTAAACGCCGCATCAGGATTCTGCGTGCTCAGGCCAATCTGACACGTCTGTAAAAAATCTATATATGCACTCCCTTTCAGTACCCCATCATAGGAGACTACCGCACCGCCTTTGCCCGACATCTCTTCACACAGCTCTTTAATCGCCTGTATCTCTCCCGGATTCCCGAATCCAAGTATATGAACTCTATATGTAGACGGCAAGGACGCCGCCACACCCGCAGCCGCCATAGCTCCGCCTTTATTGGGATCAAGTGTACCAGAATAGACGACATGCACCTTATTGTCTCCGTGCCGTTCGCTCATCACAGGTTCACACCGATAAGTCCCATAAATAACTAAATGAGGCTTCTTTTGCCTGTTTACTTTATCATTCAGAAGATCGGTCGAAAACACAAACTTATCCGCAACGTCTATCATCTTGCATTCCCAACGTTCCATATACGGAGGTACAGGAGAAACATCTTGATAAATCTCTTCTACTTCGAGAATTAGTTTGAATTTCTTTATTTTTTTTGCCAGCAAAATCACATTGTAATAATACAAAGAATGGTATACCCATATAGACTCTCCTTTTTTAACACAAAAAAGAAGATAACTCAATAATTGCAATACCCCCCAAATAAGTCGCAACAAGACTAATATTTTAGATCGACAACGAAACGAAGAGAAAAATCTCGTTTTCACATGAGGCTGTCTCTCTTCAACCCGAGACTTATACCATCGAAACGTCCCGCTTTCTATACATGCCGATGCCGAAACTACCTCTACGTCATATCCGATTCTTACAAGAGATTCAATGATATAATCCATTTTATTAGCCGCAGCAACGCTATAATTTCGCGCTATCCCAGAATCGGCAAAATCATAAAATGAAATATATTTAATCACCGGTCGCATATCTTTTCCAAATACCCCCCCGGTATAAAAACCGTAGCGATTGAAAATAAATTTTCGAGACGAACCACCACTCGACGATGACCTGCAATGCGGATTAACTCCCCTTCGATTCCGGCAAAAGTCCCTGCTACCACACGCACCCGATCTCCTCGTTTCAAATCATGGGGAAACAATTCTATCTCATTTTCATGACGGTCTACCAAATAGATAAAATCCTCCATTTGCTTATCGGGTACACGTAAAAGCGAACGAGTGGAAAAATCCCGCAAATATCTCATAGGATACCCATATTCGTTAATCAACTCAATGCAACTTTTTTTATTTCCTCGAACAAATATCAACCCGTTCACAAAAGGCTCTTCTACTTTTTTTCGCTTCCCATTAATCTCCTTTACGACTTGATGGAAAGGTACAAAATGCTCTACACCCATACGGGCAAGAAGGTCTTTGATCTTACGTTCCTGCCGATACGTTTTCGCTACATACCACCCGATACTGTCGTTTTCCACCATTGCAATTTTAGTTTAGGCAAAGCCTAAGCTTCCAGACAACAATACGTTATCCTCGATAAAATCAGCCTCTCCCTCGAACTTTTGCACTTCTTCCTCTTAAACAGAGTTATAAAATACAAATTCTATTGTACAAATATATGTAAAATGCATGGATTATTTAGAATTATTTATTTAGTTATTATTACTAATCATATTATATATTCATGACATTCTATCTATCTAACTAAATATTAGAAAATTAAATCCCGATACCTCCTTATAGGAGATATCGGGACCATCATCATCTTCACTAAAACAGATAAAAAATAAGAACGTTTTTTAGGGTTAGCCTATAAAATATCTTTCACAAAAGTTATCTGATAGAAAATATCTTTTGAACGTCTTCTTTTTTAGGCTCCTGCGAAGGCACACTATCGGTTTTAGCCGGTTCTTCATTCATATAAACCGATGAAGTCTTGGGTTCTTCTTTCTTGGGTTCCTGAGACGGCACACTGTCTGTCTTAGCAGGTTCTTCGCTCATACAAACCCAAGCTGCCTCTGATTTAGGCTCCTCTTTCTTAGGTTCTTCGGCTGGGACACTATCTTTCTTTACAGGCTCTACATTGGAATCTTGTGCATACAAACCAAGAGTAGATACTCCCATCATGAACACAGCTACTGATAACATTAACTTTTTCATAATTCTAACTTTTTTAGTTATACATTCTATATTCCATTCTTCGACTATAAAACAACAATCGTTATGCCAACACTTCCAAAGAATGCACAAACAACTGATTATAAATAAATTAAATAAATAGAATACAAAAATCTTATGTGGAAATTTGTAGAATAAAAAGAAAAAGGGTGTGGAAAAATTCCACACCCTTTTATCCTCAAATACAGTGAGAGATAAGTGCAAAGGCAAGCGGAAATAAGATTTCCGACTTGACTATGACGAACCGTATCCTATATTCTACAAATATATAAGTTACTCGATTTGATACAATTTCAACTTGTTATACAATGTCTTTCTATCTATGCCTAACATTGCAGCCGCTTTACTTTTATTACCCGAACATTTCTGTAATGCCGATACAATCTTAGTCCGCTCACTATCCGGATCGTGTAAAATATTTATCGGCTTGTCTATATTCATGTCTATGCCCAAATGTTCCACACGTATGGGATTCCCCTGAGCAAGTAAAGCCGCCCTCATAACAGTATTACGCATTTCTCTTAAATTTCCCGGCCAAGTATATTGAGAAATCCGTTCCATCGCTTCCGGCAAAAATCCGGGAACAGGCTTTTCGAGTTCTCGATTGGCTTGATCCAAAAAGAAATTAGCAAACAACGGTATATCCTCACCTCGTTCGCACAAATGCGGCATATAGATCGTAAATTCATTGATTCGATGATACAAATCTTCCCTAAATGCACCTGATTTTATAGCCGCCTTCAAGTCTTCATTTGTCGCAGCAATCAACCTCACATCGACTTTTACTTCCGTTGTAGTCCCGATGGGCTTCACTCTGCGTTCTTGCAACACACGTAGCAACTGTACCTGAACATCGTAACTCAGATTTCCTATTTCATCAAGAAAGATCGTTCCACCATCTGCTTCTATAAAAGCACCGACTTTATCCTCAATCGCTCCCGTAAACGAACCTTTCTTATGCCCGAAAAATTCAGAAGCAGCCAATTCTTTCGGAATGGCTCCACAATCGATGGCGACAAACGGTTTCTCCGAACGTTTACTTAATTGATGTATCCGTTTAGCCACATATTCCTTTCCTGTCCCACTGGCCCCATTGATCAGCACAGACATAGAGGTCGGAGCCACTAACTTCACATAAGTATACAATTGACGGGCAGCTTCACTCTGCCCCTCTAAATAATTTGTTTCCTCCGGTACAGATTCAGACACAGGAATCTGTTTCCCAGTCTTGACACCCGCATTAAAAACCTCGTTTATCTTTTGCAATAAATCTTCCGGATTCACCGGCTTAGATATATAATCTCTCGCACCGAGTTTCATCGCCTGAACAGCCGACGGGATAGCCGCGTAGCTCGTCATTACGATCAAAGGAACATTTACATTCCGATTGCTCACCCATTCCAACAAATCGATGCCGTCTCCATCAGGCAAACGTAAGTCGCAAAGCACCAAATCGACCGAACTTTCAATAAGAGTTTTTTTCGCTGCTGCAATTCCCGAAACAGATGCTACCGAAAATTTTTTCTTGGAAAGCCACGTCTGCAACATAACAGCAAATGTCGTATCGTCTTCTACAATGAGAATATGCTTCATAATTATTCCTCCTTTGCCAATACCAATTTAAGGCCTGTACGTATTTTCTCAGCACAGACCAACAACTTATCAAGATTTCGAGACAGCTCATCGGTCCACTTATGCGCACCTTCCTCTTCCAATCGAGACAACACCGGCAACATATCCGAAATTTTCAACATGGCGAAAATCGGTTGCCACTTATGAGCAATACGTGATACCACAATCCCATCGCGACGAGCCGCGGCCCCTTTCAACTCCTCTATCTGGCTATTTATCTCCTGAAAGAATGTCTCCAATATTTTCCGGCGAGCCTTCGCATCATCTTCGGCAAAAGCCGTAAGAGCCGCAAAATCATACGGAGCCTCTCCTCTTTCTCCCTCATCTTCTATCTCACGGGGAGTTGCCTCTTCATTCCAAATCCCCGATAAACAAAAAGATAATTGCGCCAACGAAAAAGGCTTGTGTAAAATTCCCGAAAAACCTTCCGAAAGGAATTGGTCTGCATCGCTCCTCGCCGTAACCATTACAACCGGAAGCTTTCTCGCCAGAGCGATATGAGACTCCCTCAAAAATTTCAAAAAACTCACTCCGTCCATTTCCGGCATCTGCATATCGGTAAACAAAGCATCGAAATGCTCATGTTCCAGATAACCCAAAATCTCCTCGGCCTTCATGCAGGCAACCGATTCTATACCCAATTGTTTCAACTGATTCTCAAAAAGTGTCAATTGTAATTTATCGTCATCGAGCAATAGGCAACGTTTCCCCGAAAAAGCCTTCGTATCACCGGTCTTCTCCGAGACTTCTTCCAATGGAATTTCCACGGTAAACGTACTGCCAACACCCTCCACACTGCGGACATCTATACGCCCGCCCATCAAATCGACGAGCTGTCGAGTAATAGCCAACCCCAATCCAAACCCCTCGACTCCCTGTGCCGAAGAAAGCCGTGTAAAAGCCTGAAATATATGTTCCAAATCATCTCGGGCTATTCCCCGTCCCGTATCGCTAACCGAAAAAACAAGATATCGGACACGCACAAACACATGAATCGTTACCGTACCCCGGGCTGTAAACTTCAAAGCATTGGACAACAAATTATCGACAATTTGCTTAATCCTTAACGGATCGCCCGAAAAATTGGCATCGGCCGATTTCTCAACTTTCAATATCAGATTCAGTTGTTTCTTATCCGCCACAGGTTGCATAGCAGATACTATTTTATCGAATAATACTTTGGGGCTGAAAGCAATACGATTTATATCCAATTTATGAGATTCCAAACGGTGAAAATCGAGCAAATCGCTTACCAGCGAAAGCAAATGATCCGACGATGCCTTCATGTTTTGCAAATAGAACTTTTGCCGTTCGGTATTATCCAGCCTCATCATCAACTCCACATATCCGATAATAGAACCGAGCGGAGCCTTAAAATCATGCGTTATCGTCAACATCAACTTTTCCCGGGCCTCCAATAAATCTTCGGCTCGTCTCCGAGCTTCTTCCAATGCCCTACGGAAACGATCGTCCCTTAACCAACCTTTCCAAACCAATACCCCAAAAATAACCGCCAATAAAATAGCACCGGAAGCCACAGCGACCAAAGCTCTCATAGACTCCTGACGAATCTGTTCATTTCGTTCTTGTATCTTCTCCGATACAAAAAGTTGCTCTCGTTCAAAGCTATTCATCAAACGATTGATCTGACCGTTCAACCGTTGATTATCGTTTCTCAATCGCCACCGCTCCCGTTCGAGAGCCTGTTGAGACAACTCCCGGATCTCATTATAACCGCTTTCCATCGCTTTCAAATCGGCAGCCAACGAATCGCTCAACGCTCCTATACGTTTCGATTCTATCCGAATGCTATCTAACCGAGTAGGTGCTTTCCCCGAAATAGCATCGGCTATTCGTCCGAACACATTTTTACGGCGGCGTTTCTCTATCAGCGAATCGCTCTGTCGAACCAATCTTTGCTGACGATTCTGAATAAGGATCAACGAATCTTGCTGTTTCATCATATCCTCTATTTTCCGGTTTTGCTCCTCGGCCACATCGATCGTGGTTCCCATCAATCGCCGTATAACCGCATTTTTCCGATTCAGCAGACCGATAATACTATCGATTCGGGACAGCTGGACAGAGTCCGATGTAATACGACGTAACGAATCCACACATGTTACGGCATCATTCGTCACTCTCCTATATACCGGATAATCCGAAAACTGTCCCCAAACGAGCGATTGTCCCACCGTCTCCGCTCTATACAGAGACGATAAAGCGGAAGACATCTCCTGACGTTTCAGCCTCATATCTGCCTCGACCGCTTTTATCGATACCAACAAATTTATCTCATGATACACAAACCACGAAGATGACAACAAAACGGCAATAAGCAACAGATATCCCCAAAGAGCTTTATTACGGGTCGATTTTCTGGAATAAGATGCCATAATTCATTATTTGGTGGTGAAGATAAAACATTTTCACAAAACCTATTCACACTCGTCCTTCAATTTTTTATGCAATTACGAGACTTACACCTATTCTTCACGCTAATAATATAGCGAAAAAAAATACTCCGTGTACATGCTATCATATTTATCCGGTTCATGCTCCATTATATACGTGCTTCCACTCCAATCGGAGTTCATGCACATCGCAATAATCTCCCGTGCGGGGAAACTGTCGACAACCTCTAATACCTCTTTTAGAAACATTAACTCAGCAGTTACCAATTCACCCGTACGAAGAGAAAACATGAGCCACACACGTACGGATAGCCTCTCCAAAGGGAAATCTCGCAAATACTCTTCCCAGATTCGCTTCCTCAACGCAAGAACACGAAGCTCTATCACCCTGTCCCGATAATGAAACCAGTCTGGCGCAACGGCTCTCTGCTCAGAGAATACCCTGGGATAGTTCAATGGACTAACCCAAATATGAGATTCGTAATATTCATACAAGAGCAAACTGTCCGCCGATACGTAACTGTTCAAGCACTCGTCTTTGCTCTCGGCTGTCATGGAGAAAAAAATTCCCACAGCACAGACGACGACCGAAAATATTTTTTTGAAATCCATGACACTAATAGGGTGAAAAAAGATATCCGGTGTACATATTATCATATTTATCCGGCTCATGCTCCATTATATATGTACTTCCACTCCAATCGGAGTTCATGCACATCGCAATAATCTCCCGTGCGGGGAAACTGTCGACAACCTCTAATACCTCTTTTAGAAACATTAACTCAGCAGTTACCAATTCACCCGTACGAAGAGAAAACATGAGCCACACACGTACGGATCCTCTCCCCAAAGGATAATCCTGCGGATACTCCTCCCTAATCCGCTTCCTCAGCGCAAGAACACGAAGCTCTATCACCCTGTCCCGATAATGAAACCAGTCCGGCGCAACAGCTTTCTGCTCCGGAAATACCCGTAGATAGTTCAAAGGCCGAATCATAACATACGTTTCGTAATATTCGTACAGGAGCAAACTGTCCGCCGATACGTAACTGTTCAAGCACTCGTCTTTGCTCCCGGCTGTCATGGAGAAAAAAATTCCCACCGCACAGACAACGACCGAAAATATTCTTCTCATTTCCATATTGAAATTTTTATTATCACTACTAAGACCTATTCGAACAATCTATTAGTCAAATATAGGAATTATTTTCTTAAATTTAAAAATATTCTTTCTTATTCTTCCAATGATTAAACCGCCGACAAATAGATTTTTGGCAGGATCATAAAAAGTCCGTTAAAAACAGAAAGAGAATACCCTGCATAGCAAGATATTCTCTTTCCTAAATAAACAATAAGACTTTATTAAAGTCGAATCAACTTTAAACAATCGATATGGCAATCATTAGCGTCTTCCCGTCCATGCGACATATTAAAGTCATATCCTTTCTTCTCAGGATCGATAGAAAGCGACACCGTATGTTCTCCGGCATTCAACCCTCGAAGAACAATATAATTGGAATCCAACCATTGTTTCCAATCGCCTGTTGCTTCCAAAATGAATGTACCGGCGTCGTTTCCGTCCACTGCCACCGAACGTATGGCGCACCATGTACCATGCGGCCCGTGTCCGTTAGCACCCCGAAGGGCTATGGCATAATCGCCGGCCTCGGGGACTTGTACCTGAAACTTCACATTAGCCGGACGTGCAAACAAATCGATAACAAAGCCACTCCCCGAAAATCCTTTGTGAAGATTAGAAACCGTTCCTGAATGAGAGCTCTGCTCCGCTTCACAAACCGATTGCCAAGTAGAATAAACAACCGCATTGGACATATCCGATGCAAATCCTTTTTCATCGACAGCATAAACCGAATAAAATCCATCGGGAGCCCCAATTAAATCGTAAGGAGAGGTTACCAGTTTATCCTCCTCAGAAAAATTGGAATGAAGGTAGTACTTCATATTTTCCTCTTCCTTCCAACTTAGAGTCGAACCGTTCAATACCAAAACAGGTTCTACCGGCGACCAACATTTCCCGGGTCCAGCCTTCACCAAATTTATTTTGCCTTTCGGTTCATCGATCATCATTTCTATCTCGATCGAATATTCCCCCTTACTATCGGCCGGAAGGACAAAAGGCAATGCTTGTTTCTCGCCATTGACTTTCAACGATTTCACCCGATTTCCCTTTCCAGATACCTTTATATCTATCGTCGCATCGCGATAGCGGAAATCCGACAAAGAAAGCCAGCCGTTCACCATATCGGGTACAACAGGATTAAATGCGATTCCTCGTTCCGTCAAATTCATGCCGAACAAAACTCTATACACCAAACTGATATAGGAAGAAACTGACCACAGTTGCCTATCCGAGTTCAAAGCTGTACCCCGATCATATCCGGTGTCGTAAGTCATATTCTCCTTATGTGTCAGGAAAAGAGCCGAAGCTCTCGTTAAAGAAGCCGCCATGTGTTCCACTGCCGATATATTGCCCACCTGACGAGCCGCATACATATACGGTGTTTGCCAAACCGGCCAAACACTTTTATTGTGGTATGCAAAATCGTCGGGAATAGAAGGATAAAGAACAGCAGCCCCGTATGGATATAGCGGGAAATTACCGACCATACGGCGAATTTGCTCATCGGTGCTCGCTCCCAAAACAGCACACAGTCCGTTCGACATGACACCGACCCGTTCCGAAGCCTTATACCCCGAAATTTCGGGATACAAGTAACACTCGTATAAACCTTTGTCTTCGTTCCAGAAATGTTTGTTTATCGAATCCTTCAACACATTCCTGAAACTTTCCCAATATGTTTTCTCACTTTCTGGTTTACCGAGTATGCCGGCCGTCTTCGACAAAAACTCATACATGAACATGTGCAGCGCATTTGTTCCACAGGAAAACGAACTGCCTATCGTCACATTGGTAAACCAATTCGGATAAGTATGGGTACGCCAGTCCATCGAACAAGTCTCCCCTTTGAACAGCCCTATGCGTTTATCGAATGCTACATGAATGTCCTTTCGAGCCGTATAGCTCAAACCTTCATAAGCACCTTCGAGCCACGAACTATCTCCTGTGTACAGATAGTACTCCCAAGCAGCGAGTGCCCACACCACACGGTCGGTCGATATAGGCCATGAACCTCCGCTACCTGTGTCCTGCAAGGCCTCGCGAGGATTACGAAGAGTCTGCTTATCGAGAGTTTTCCGAGACACTTCCGGCATAATCCATGCATAGCTGAACCATATACTGTACACGGCATCACGAGTCCATGTATCGGGCCAAAGAGCGCCGGCCCTAAATGTGCTGTCGCTGCGCACATCCATCAACATCTCTTCCAATGCCATATTGTACAGAGTCTCTATCAACAAATTGTTTTCAGTGGAAAATTTCGGAAAAGACGAAATATCCTGAGATAATTTCCATACTTTCTCTCCGTGATAATCGGAGTGTATCTCGGTTGGAGAAATAGCCTTAGCCGTTCGTATTCCCAAAAAAGAAGCATCCGTAACTCCATCGGGAGTAAAAGAATAAGGCAAAGGCGTACCCTCTTCTCTCACCCAAGTCCAATGGGCAGAAAAATCGGTATTTCTGTTTGCGTTATCCTGCATGCAAAGTGTACCATCTTTTTCCACCAAATGCAAATTCGACTCGGCCGAACGATTCGAAATTGTGTACCAGCCGCTATTAGTTTGAGTAACAAAATCGAAATTCCCGTAGTACCATTCGGCAGATTCGGTAACCGGTTGATCGACCACAGAACAAACGACCTGCCCATTATCGAGAGACAAATATCTACCACTCTTCTTATTTACGATACAAACATGATCGCCCTCAGCAGCCGCTATTTTCCACAAAGACTTATCGCCTTGCTTTTCACGGCTGAATTTACATTCGCCGTCGTCTTCATACAAATATTCTCCCGTCGCCCTATTTTGAAGTGCCCAAAAAGAATACACCTTCTCATCTTTTTGGTTACACGAAGAAAAGATACTCCCGGCAATAAGAAACAGAAATATATATTTCAAATAGATTTTCATACAGACTCAATTCACTTATTGAACGATTAATTTAGACGAAGAAACGGCACCTTCACTTTCGCAACAAACAAAATATGTTCCCTGAGCCCAACCATCAACCGAAACGACAACCGTCGACATGCTACCGTCGGTATCGATTTCCTTAACAAGTTGTCCCATCATACCGTATATTTTCACTTTCGTCACATCGTTACCTTTCACGGTAAAAGAATCCCCAGCCCGTACTAAGGTAGGATATACACTGACATTTGCCACGGCATGCTCCGATTCGATGCCGGTCGTTCCTTTACTCTTTACAGCACATACACAAGTAGGATTTATACCCGAAGGCATAAGTACAACCTTATCGAAAGTACCTCGACCATTATCGCTGCTATATCCGTTATTTGCAGTTTTCGTCGCACTATGGAGATTAAAACTAACTTCCTCGTCATCGACAGAACACAACCCCATATCGGCATACCCGTCACCGTCCACGTCGCACAACACAGGTATATCGTACGATGTACCGAAAGTCACCTGCACATCTTTTGAGACAAAATCGGGAGTCTTATATTCCGTATCTGACGGAGTAAAAGAGCATAACCAAGAACCCTTATCATAGCACACTATATCGTCCTGCCCGTCTCCATTCATATCTCCGGCAACCAATAAGTCTTTATCGCTAATTCCGAACTGTTGGTTTACATCAGGAGCCATCGCTTGGAACGTAATCAGCCACCAAAGGCCAAACTCATTATCGCGACGGATACCCACATCGCCGATACCGTCACCATTAAAATCTCCGGCCAATTTTTTATCTCCTTCCGACATGCCATATATGACTGTTTGAGGGTCTACGAAGTTATTATTCCCATCATTATAATAAAAAATCCAATTAATGAGATTATCGTTTAAATCGAGCTCACAAAGGTCGAAATACCCATCGCCATTCGCATCGAACACAAATACTTGCGAAATAGCTTTATCAGTCGTTTGTGTCGGTAACGAAAAATCTACCGTTCCATCTAAATCAAAATCGAATTTGTAACCGTCGGCTTGCGACCAATATACCAATCCGTCCTGACTCCATGCACTCATGGATAAGCATAAAGCTGTTAATAAAAAGACAATTTTTCTCATGGTAATCACTTTTATTGTTATACATTATTTTAATTTGCGATGCAACGGATCTGCAGCACCGTCACATCAGTTTCTTTATCTATGACCTGTATAAAATATGCACCCGGCATCGAAAGTATCGTCTCGGATAATAATCGATAACTATCTACAATGCAGTCTTCCATACCAATTACCCGCCCCGACAAATCGGTAATTTGTAGACGGAACTCTTTCCCCCGATAAAAATCGGAACCCTCAATGCATATTCTACCGTTTTCAGTCCAACACTTTATTTTGTCGTTTTTTTTTTGATTATCGATTCCACTGTTATAATCGGGCGACATAAAAATCAAGTTATCATAGTCTGCACTATTTCTATCTACCGGTCCGTAATGCACATCGGTTACGATCGCATTTGCCCATTCCACACCCCACAGACCAATCACATCGCTCAAAATATCCCGCTTATATTCTACCCATACTCCGTTCTGCGGTTTCACAGGAGTCAATGTGATATAAGCGATATTAGGCTGACTATAACCTACGCGATAATACAAGTCCCTCGATTCCCACACAGACGATGTTTCAGACGGTTTCAATAGTCGGAATCCGAACCATGAGGCAGTCGTATTATTCGAACGAACAGCAAGTTTGAACCGGTTGAATTTTTCGATAGGAATCCGAATTGCTCCGTTGTCCGTCGTATTGAACCGAATATCGCCGGCAGTCACGCGAATAGCGGATTCTCCCTGATAAGCATCCGTGATTTCATACCACTCGGCCACATTCCCGCCGAACTCGCTGGCTACTACATAAGGTTTCCCCTCTTGCATGACAGGGATATAGGTAGCCTCATCTTTATTTAAAGTCTCACCTTTCGCATCATAACCGAATGTAAACAATTCTGGCATACTTCCTACCCCGCTCGGTTCCGAAGGGAGCTCTTGCGATTTTGTCGAAGTCAGTACCAACGAAGCAAATACCGACACCGATGGAAGAGAAACCTCCACTTTATTGCCGTTCAAGGAATAGGGAACTTCGTTTCTTCCGTCGATAGTAATGCAATACAGTTTATATGCGACAAAACCATCGGGTAAAGTAAATGAAACCGAAACCTGTGTAGAAGAAGGAACTGTATTAACTTCGTCCCAACGTAAATCTAGGCTGTTGCCATAGTTCACAAGATCCACGACAAAAGCATCTATCTCACGTGTCCTTTTATCATAACGCTTTTTCAACGTCCCGAACACTCCGCTATTACTCCCCGAAACCGTAAAGTCTCCCCGGACATAATCGGTAATAAGATAAGCCGGATTCGAATAATAGAAATAAGCACCATAAGCAGCAACAAATTTATTCCACTGGGCGATACGTTCGAGTACGCTTGCCGGATAATTTACGGCATGAAACGGTACAGGATCGGTAAATCCGGCAACTCCGTCGACCACCTGCGCAGACGGGTATCCTCCTGCCGAAAGACAGGTAGCGAATTGGTAATCTATGTTTTCAACCGGCCAACTGGTCGATAAATTCATTTCCGTCGGAGGATAAAAATTAGCGAACACAGGTTTATCGGGATAACGCGATTTAGCATCATAAATATCACGATACAAATCACTATATTTTGTTCCCGTACCATACGGCCAAAGTTCCATAAACTGATGATTGACCACTGCTCCCGTCGTCAAATGGGGCACATTTCCACTAGTCGAAGGAAGTTGCAATGCCGTAGTCGTAACATCGCTCCTTACTTCCTTAACAGCAATATCCAATTGGTTGACAAATTGTGCCATTTCATAAGAAAAATTTCCCGTACCGGCCAATCCGTCACAAACATACGTTTCCGGCAAACCATACCAGTCCCAACGATAACCGTCATAATTATATTCCTGTTGAGCAGCGACGGCCTGCGCTATGAAATATTCATTAAAGCTCTTATAATTCTTTCCGTTCACCTCATAAGGAGCGTTCACATTCTCGTTAGTAGACATTAAATACAGATAAGATCCCCCGTATGTCATGAAACTTTTATCAGCCTCATTTTTCATGGCCCAACTGGGGTGTGCAAGAGCAAATGCTGGTGTACTGGCATAAATACCTGTATAACAAATTGAACGCCCTCCTATCGATCGAAACTTCTCTACCTTCTGTTTCATCATAGCCTTGCTGGTCCACAAACGGTCATCACCGACATACGTATTCCATGTTTCGGTCTCCGGTGCAACCTCCTCATGAGCTCTCATCCACGGGTGATATTCCAATGTATTGATACCCGCATATTGCAACGCAGCAGCCCATTTATCCACATCAAGAGAATTATCGAAAATACAAGTCCAGCCATGTCGCAGATTTACCTCTGCTCCCACCTCTTCCTGCGTAGCCAAAGGCAATGATTTAGGACGGGACAAATCAATGTCTGCCGCCGAAACAGCCACTACATTCTGTACTGGAACAGTAATCTCCAAATCAGAAACTCCGACACCGTTTAGATCGGCATAATGCTCATATTTAGGTTTCTTTCGATCATATAGATTAACCAACACGCGGCTCTCCAATGCTCGTAACAAAGCCATATCGTCATACCCATCGCCATCAAAATCGCCCACAAAAGGAATATCGCCCGACGTTCCGAACAAAACTCCATTAATAGCCAAATGGCTCTCGAACTCTGGATACCCTGAGATATCGGCAAAACAAACATACCAAGTACCGGAAGAGGGGCGATATACGCAAATATCATCTACTCCATCGGCATTGAAATCGCCCGACAACGGAATATCGCCCGATAAACCGAATCTCCCCTTTTCATCGAACTGTCCGTCACATGGAGCATAATCTATATACCACGTAGCCAAAGAAGAACCGGATCTCATCACGGCAATATCGGCTTTCCCGTCACCGTTAAAATCACCTACCGCACATTTATCGGTAGCCGTTTCTCCAAACGTTATAGCCTCAATATTGCTCCATTCATTATCGCCGTTACCCAGTTTCCATATCCAACGTATCTCTTCGCCCGATGTATCTATCTCACAAATGTCGGGAATACCGTCGCCATTATAATCGGCAACCACCGCCCCGCCCAAGAATGCAGAACCGTACGTTTCCGAAATAGTCGACTGATTTCCAGCATCGAAGCTCCACTCCGAAGCGGTTCTATACACAAGATCGTCATGAGCATAACTCGCTCCTATAATAAAAGCAGAAAACAATAATGTTAGAATTCGTATTTTCATGATTTACATTTTTACATCAAACAAGCTTTTCGCTCAATACTTTTTCTCTCTGTGGGAAAACTAATCCCGATTTTAGTACCCCGGATTATTAGGCAACAAATTAGGATTGGCATCTATATCGTCGATAGGTACTGGCAACAGCAAATGCTTAGGTGTGGTAAAATTAGTTTTACCTATACTTTGGAAAAATGTCTTTGCATATTCGCCATCGTTATCGTATCGAACTAAATCGAACCATCGGTGTCCACCCTCGAACGCTAATTCCATACGACGTTCATGCCTGATAATTTCTCTCAATTCTACTTGATCGGTAGTGGTCACATTAGGCAAACCAGCTCTCACGCGTACTCGATTCAACGGACCGCCATCATTCTCGGAAGATGCCAGAGCAGCCGCTTCGGACGAACGCCCCAACTCATTTAACGCTTCTGCTTGCATCAACAAAACATCGGCAAATCGCAATACCGGGAAATTAAGTGGGCTATCCATCGCCCGGTCGACACCTATATTTTCACACAAGAACTTTTTCACGTTATGCCCCGTCTGCGAACAAGTAGGATCATAAGACCAGCCTTGATAGACATCTCCTTCACACCAAACAGAAACCGACTTACGCAAATCGCCTGGTTCATAACTTTCTACAAATTCGGGATAAACAGCAAACCAACCGAAATTTCCCCACGGTCCTCCGATATTGATACTTGCCAAAGGAGCCATATACTCGTGATGCCACCCTCCTTGTCCCAATATATCAAATTCACTATATGCTGTCACATCTTTTTCATACTGAACCTCAAATAAACTCTCTGGACCGTTTTCGCGCAAATCGCTGAAATTCCATTCATATTTCCGATTAAGAGAATAAACTCCAAGATTCATCACCGAATCGATAGCAACCAAAGTTTCGTTGTACCGTTTCAATGTCAAATAAACTTTTGCGAGTAACCCGAATGCAGCCCCTTTCGTCGCACGTCCTATGTCGGTCGTATTTTCATAAACAGCCGGTAACATCGATGCCGCATCAGAAAAATCATCAATGATGTGCTGGTAAACTATATCTTTCGATGTTCTCGACACCTGCAAATCATCGCTTGCAGTCTGTTGCTTGTCTATCCAGGGCACATCGCCGAACAACCGTACCAGATTGAAATAATACAACCCTCTTAAAAAATGAGCCTCTCCCTTGTATTGGGTTTTCTTTGCGTCAGAAATCTTCGGAGATTTATCGATATTCGTCAAAATCCAATTCGTTCGACTGATTCCCGCCCAGGGTCCGCGCCATAATTCCTTAGCCCCGGAGTTATCGCTGGTCGCTGTGAAGTTAGACAACTGCGTCGTTTCGAGACCGTTTCCACCGGCTTCATTTCCAACACGGCCCTCTCCGGCGACAATATCCAATGTCCACATTCGCAAATTATACATATACGAACTCTGTAACCGCTGATACATAGAATTGACACCACTCTCTATCTCTTCGGGAGAACCCTCCTCGAAAAAGTTTTCGGTAATGATTTGGTCGTTCGGCAATATTTCGAGTTTATCCATACAGCCCGACAAGACAGTCGAAAGAACGACAACAGATATAGTAGATATAATTGTCCTTTTCATGATTCGAAAGATTTAGAATTTTACAGATGCTCCAAACATATAGACTCGGGAAGTAGGATAAATTCCATAGTCCAATCCCCAAAGACCCACCTCGGGGTCAAGACCCGAATAATTGGTCAAGGTCCACAAATTATCGAAACTCAAATACAACCGTAATGATTTGGCCCCGATCTTTTTCAACCAATCCTGAGTAAAACGATAACCGAAAGTAAGATTTTTCAACCTCAGATAAGAACCGTCTTCTACCCAACGAGTCGAAGCTCTGTTATTTCGGTTCGGATCGGCATAAATGGCACGAGGCATCGTATTGCTGGATCCTTCCCCGTTCCATCGGTTCAATGTAGAGGTAAATTGGTTATAAGTACTCTCCATACCCTCATGAGACACTCTTACGCCGTTCCATATATCATTCCCGTACGAACCCTGGAAAAATATACTCAAATCAAAATTCTTATATCCGAATTGATTGTTAAACCCAAAAATAAAATCAGGTTGAGGATTACCGATAACTGTTCGGTCAAAATCATTGATTACATCATCGCCATTCACATTGACAAACCAAATATCGCCCGGTGACGTATTGACCTGAGAATTATGCGATGCTTTATCAGGAGCGCGGTTTTCCATAGGAACCCCCGCAAAGACTTCGTCCAGTGTCTGATAGATACCACCCATCTTATAACCATAGAAAGAGTTGATAGGCAGACCTTCACGAATCAAACTTACACCGCTGAGGATTTCGGGACCGCCCAACTTCAAAACCTCATTCTTATTGAAAGTCATATTTAAGTTGGTTTCCCAAGTAAATTCTCCGACAAAATTGCGAGTATTCAAATTAAACTCGATACCCTTATTCCTCACCTTACCGATATTCACAGGAGGCCAATCGGCTTGTTCCAAAGATGTTCCACTAGTTTGAGGAACAGGCTTCTTGGTAAGCATATCGTTAGTATTCTTTAAATAGAAATCGACATTAGCGACAATTCGGTCATTCAAGAAACCTATATCCAACCCGACATTGTATTGTTCGACAGACTCCCACTTAATAGACGGATTGGATAGTTTGTACGGGTATATAAGCGATACTTGTTCCGACTCAAATCCTCGTTGCGAACCGAAATTATAAACGCCGTTCACTTCCAACTTATCGGCAAATGCATACGCATCGATATTCTGGTTACCGGTCAATCCATACCCTAAGCGCAATTTCAACATCGATATCCAGGGGACATCTTGCATGAAGCTTTCATTAGACACATTCCATGCTGTTGAAAACGAAGGGAAATACCCGAATCGATTATCGGCTCCGAACTTGGAAGAACCATCGGCTCGGAAAGTTGCCGTCAAGAAATATCGGTTGTCATACGAATAATGAACACGTCCCATATACGACATCAACGCCCAAGAATAAGAATTACCGCCCACATCAGTAGCTTTCGTCGCATTATCCAATTCCGTCGTCATCTCGCTGGCACGTCCCGTACCGGCAGCAGACATCCATTCCTTCTTATACTCTTGGTAAGAAGTTCCTATCATGGCATTCAATTTATGTTTGCCGAATACCTTGTCATAAGTAAGTGAATTATCCCACAAATACAACTCTTCATAAGCCGAAGACAATGATTGCGAGGTATTGGTCTGCTCTTTATTACCCCATTTGTATTTAGGTATATAATTGTTATTATACTCATATCCCAGTTCCGCACCTCCGGTAGTTTTAGCAACCAAACCGTCGATGATCTCCCACTCGGCCGAAATATTAGATAACATTCTGAATCCTTTCATACGATACTTTTGTTCGTTTACGATAGCCACAGGGTTCAAAGCATCTCCATTCAACTCGGCATTCCCGGTAGGACCGTTATAATTACCTTCGTCGTCATAAATAGAAATGGAAGGTAACATGCGCATAGCATTCTGAATAACAGTCGATATAGGCTGAGTACGACGATTCTCGGCGCTTAGGTTTACGTTTGCTCTTACCTTTACATTGCTCAATATTTGTGACGATATATTGGATTGAAGATTCAGTCGGTTAAATTCCGAATTTTTCATAATACCGTCTTGTGCATAATAACCCACCGATGTCGCATGATTAATCTTGGAATTACCGCCCAAAATAGAAAGATTCACTTTATGCATCGGAGCCGTACGGAATAACGGAGAAAGCCAATCCGTACCAGCACCGAGAGATTCAGGGTCGGCAAACAACGGATTCAACGATAAACCCGCATTCGACCTCATTTCATTATGTAAAGCAGCATATTGTGATGCATTCAGCATATCGAACGTCTTTGCAGATTGTTGAATACCGAAACTATAATCTAAATTAATTTCTGTTCTTCCCTCTTTGGCTTGACGAGTAGTAACCATAACTACACCGTTTGCACCTCGCGAACCATAAATAGCAGTGGCGGAAGCATCTTTAAGAACATCGATAGACTCTACATCTGCCGGATTTATATACCACATACCGCCATTTACGGGAACTCCATCGATAACATACAAAGGAGACGCATCGTTAATCGTACCGACACCGCGAATCAAAATAGAAACATCTCCACCGGGAGCTCCGGAATTTTGAACCACCTGTACACCCGACATTTTTCCGGCCAAAGATTGTACCACATTAGAAGTCGAATTCTTTACGAGTTCGCTTCCTTTTACAGAAGATATAGAACCCGTAACATCTGAACGTCTCATCGTTCCATAACCTACAACGACAACCTCATCGAGTGCTTTGGTATTTTCTTTCAAAACGATACGTACAGATTTATTCCCTTTAACACTCGTTTCCACGGCATCATAACCGATATAAGAAACTCTAAGTATTGGATTTTTTTGATCCGATTTTATCGAGAAATTACCGTCCATGTCGGTCACAGCCACATTTTTACTATCTTTCAAATGGACTGTCGCACCTATAATAGGTACGCCCGAAGCATCTATAACCTTTCCCGAAATAAACTGTTGCGAATCAGCGGCCGAAACTTTACCGGGACCGCCCTGCTCTGTCTGCTGTGCAGAAATCCCAAACGGTTGGGAAAACAAGAGTACCATACACCCCATGAGGCAACATACTCTCAAACCTCTTTTACTTTGTTTTTTCCTTGTCATAGCACCGTGTTTTTCTCTATGTTATTTTTTCATTTTACAAAAAATGGTATTGGGTTAAGAAATATCCTTACGTGATGCTAAATTAGATGATCTGGTAATACTGCCTTTCCAACATATTAGCCAAGAATTATGGTATCTTACCATAATAAATCAAACCAATCTATTTTTTGGATATTTACCATTATTTTTTATCTCAAATGACGGGGCTTTCCTCCTTTTCTCCAATACTCCTCTATCTTCTCCAATGTCACGCCTTTGGTTTCGGGAACATAGAAATATCCCCATATGATTGCGGCAAGAGCTACTATCGCATAAAACCAAAAAGCACCTGCCGGATTCCCCAAGTTTTCTCCGTCCAAATAAATTTCAGTACCTTCTACAGTGAACGCCTTCACTATTTTGAAGAATGTAAACGTTACCACTGTATTGAACACCCAAACCGATAACGAGCCCAAAGAGGAACCGAGACCTCTTACCTTCTGAGGAAATACTTCTGAAATAATGAGCCAACCGAGCGGGCCGATACTGATCGCATAAAAAGCGACGTAGACGAACACGAGAATAATAGACAACCATTTGCCCATCTCTCCGAGATAAGAAAAATGAGTAAAACAGATACCGAGTAAAAGAAGAGAGACAAAAATACCTGTCAAACCTGTAAAATATAGTTTTCTTCGGCCCAAGCGATCGACAAAATAGACCGAAACAATAGTGAACAACAGATTGACGACCCCAACACCGACCGCCGCCCAAATAGCCGAAACCGCCCCATCGAAACCGGCCATCAAGAATATCTTGGGACTATAATAGATAACCGTATTGATACCTACGAATTGTTGAAAGAACATAATCCCCACACCGATAATTACGGCATTACGCAGCCACGGTTTCATCAATTCTTTAATACCCGACTTATCTTTTTCACTTTTTATCAGCTCATTCTTGATGGTTTTGTACGAATCTTCCATTGCCTCATTCCCTTCGATACGAGCCAACACCGATTTTCCCTCTTCATCTCGACCCCGGCTTATCAACCAGCGTGGACTCTCTGGCATAAATGCCATACCTATCAACAGAATTAAAGCCGGAACGACTCCGATATAAAACATAGGACGCCAGCACGACATATCGCCTTCATCGGCAAACATCAAATCCGATAAATAGGATGCCAACACTCCTATCGTGATCATTAATTGAAACATCGAGACCAAACTGCCCCGTTTATTAGCCGGTGAAATCTCGGCTATATAAAGAGGTACTGCAAAAGACGATACCCCGATCGCTATTCCCAAAAATAAACGGGCTATAATCAACTGCTCGATACTGGGAGCAAATCCCGACCAAAGAGCACCGATCGTAAAAATAACCGCCGAAGCTAAGATAACTACCTTACGTCCCAATATATCGGTTATCTTTCCACAAAACAAAGCGCCAAGAATAGCACCCACCAATCCCGCCGAAGTAACTAATTCCACCATGGAATTATCCAAACCGAAATCTTTTTGGAAAAAAGGTATAGCCCCCGATATAACACCGGTATCGAATCCGAACAACAGGCCTCCGGTCGCAGCGATAACAGCTATTACATAAATAATTGTATTTTTCATCATATCCAATTTTAATTTATTCTAAAATCAAGGTTCATAATTCTTCCAAACCTCTTCTTTCAATCCGGGGTTCGGAACATATAAAAACGTATCTGGCGACTTCTCGAAAGTTCGGTAAATAGACTCTCCTTTCACAATGCCCAGTTCAGGGTATTCGGCCGGAGATTTACAAATAAGTTCCGATGGTTGATAACAAGGATTCGCCCGCCATTCTATTTTTCCTTCATCGTTAAAAACCGGAAACCAAGCAATTCCCTTATGACGACGTACGCCATCATATTCGAAACCATACTCCCTATCGCACCACGCTCCGAAAGTAAGAGGTTTATCAGGATTAGCACTAATAGTCGCATGAGCCCAATATGGAGGAACGATAACCACATCGCCGGCCTTAGCATACACGGCAAAACAACGACCGGGATTATCTTCGGCATATTCCTGCATGTAAATGATAGCCTCTCCTGTCCATATTTCGTAAACCTCAGGAGTAGACCAACCGCTATATTTAGAAACCCAATGGATATGACCTTGACTGCGAATAGGCTCTTTACCCAATCGACCGGCAGCATAGGTCACGACCCCATAAAGCAAATGCATCCGTTCGAGCATTTCTCTGTGTTTACATTTCCCCACGTCCATAGCTATGGAATAAACGATTTCAGGGCCATCGCACTGAGGGTCGGATAAACTTCCCCGAATATCTCGCAAATAACGATTCTCCACTTGGGGACCGAACACATCTGCACCATATTTAAATCCCATAGGATTTACAGTAGGAATTATATCAAAACCGGGATTGAATTCCATATCTTTTCATACATTATGTTTAACAAAAGCTTTTATTGTAGCGCACTGTTTTCCTTCCGACTCTCCATAAGGCCGTATCGTATACTGTCTCACCGATTCCGGGATAATAAATGTCTCGGCATAATGTACGACAAACGGATCAAATTCGCCGGTGGGACTTTCAACGATAGCTTCACGTCCCTCGACAAGATTCAGCACATTCACACTTCCATCTGTTTTGTGAAGAACTGGCTTGGTAAACCAATGCCGACGAGTTTCTATAAACTCACATTCATGCAAACCGGTATGTTCTTCAATCCAACCGTCTCCTTCGGCCACTTTATCTATCTTATTATAAATTTCACGGCGAACCCACGGCTCCGTACGATTCCATTGGATCACATGTTTACCATGCCCGATATTGATAGGTCGGGGACGGCCGTCCAATCCCAAACGCCCCCAATCCCACAACTTGAAGGTGAAAATATAAGGAGTAGCACTGATTTCGAGAACCATACTGTTACGCCCCGAACAATGAACAGTACCCGCAGGTATAAGTACATGGTCGTGCTTTTTCACGGGATAATTACCGACATACTTTTCTGCATCGAAATGCCCTGTATGTTGTGCTTCGGTCAAGGCATTTATCATCTCCTCCGGTACGATACCTTCCTTCACTCCCAAATAAACCGAAGCATCTTCTTCGGCATCGAGAATGTAATAGCTCTCGTCTTGGGTATAATGCATACCGAACTTTTCTTGTATATATTGTGTCAGCGGATGCACCTGTAAGCTCAAATTACCGCCGTCCATCGTATCCAAGAAGTCGAACCGAATAGGAAACTCGTCCCCGAAACGTCCGTAAACCGGGTTACCCAACAACTCACGCGGATAAGAAAATACCAAATCGATAGACGGTATTTCGAAACGGACTTCTCCGAAGCCCAAATACAAACTATTCTCCTCAGGGACACAATCGAAACACCATGCAAAATTGGGAGTTTCACGATCCAAATCGCATATTTCCTTCATCCATTGACCGCCCCACGGACCCGGATCGAAAAACGGAACTACTCGAAAAGGAGATTTCGAAGCCTTTTTCAAACCAGCATCCACGATTGCCGCTGTCGCCATCTTAGGATCACCCATCACATTCGTATCCAAGACATAATCCCATTTGCTCATTAACGTTTTCTTAAAACGGTCACAAATGCGCCAATCTACGAAAAAGCCTCTTTTATATTGCAACGAAGCCCGTTCCATGCGATTATCCACACCGACATTCGAGATTTCGTTTCTCCGAAAACGCATCTGTATTTCCCAACGAGCCATATCGGCATATACCAATACATCGCTTTCGGGCATCACGTAAGCAGCCCCTACGCCATATACGATTACAACACCGGCAGATATACCGGCAACCTTTTCACGCAACTCGGCAATCTTCTTTTCATCGAAATAACAATCCATATGATAGCTAGTCATATAACCGAAAATCTCATCATCGGTTATATCGGACTTCAAAAACGAATTGATCTCTTCCGAAGTTTTCATGGCCGAAGAAGCGTCCAACCACAATGTATGGGGAAGTTGTCCCTTCAAAGCCGATTTTACCTCCTCGTCATAAACACCTTGATAACATTCGACAACCAATACCTTTACCGGTTTATGAACGTTTTCCAACGACTTGTTCAACTGCGATACAATTTCCGGCCAACCTTGCCAACAAACATTTTCAGATGTTTCCGATACCTGTACGACCGGATACTTATCATAATTAGATTTATAATTTGAATACTTTTTCATTTCTTCTCCTCTTTACACTTGTCAAATAATAATTCAATCCCAATAAAGCGGCATTGTCTCCTAATTCGGAAAGCACAATATGCACCCGGTCGATAGGAGTCCAAGCTCGATCCTCGACCCACTTATTGATATAAGGCAAAATAATATCCGCACTTCTCATGATTCCGCCGCCCAGAACAACTACCTCAGGGTCATAAGCATGAATGTAAGAGACAATGGCAGCTGCCCATACATTCATACACTCTTCGCAAATAATAATAGCATTCTCATCGCCTTGTCTCATTAAACCGAACAGTTGTTTAAAATCCATATCGGATGCCGCAATCTTAAAATCTGGCGATACACGTTCGTTAGACCGAATAATATCCGGCAAGAAAAATGAAGAAGCCATAGCCTCTACACAACCTATATTTCCACAGCTGCAACGTCTTCCACGATAATCGACAACCATATGCCCTCCTAAGGAACCAGCTTGATGATGATGCCCCACCAACGGTTTGCTATCTAATATAACACCGGTTCCTATTCCTGTACCGATAGTCATCATTACCACATTTCCCGTACCTTTCGCTGCACCGTAGAGCCACTCTCCGATGACAGCAAGACGGGCATCGTTTTCCAATACGAAAGGAACGCCCCAACGACTATCGGCCCAATGACAGAGATCGATATCACAAGCATCGTCATACTTGTCGTTGGTAGAAATCACTCTGCATTCGACAGGATTCACCATACCCGGAAACGCCAATCCGATAGATACCAAATCCGTCGAAGATATTCCTTCCTCAGACAACAATGAATCAATTGCATGCTCCATCTTGGGAAGCATGTGAGATAAACCCTTCACCGAATCCGAAGAGATTGTGGTAAACCGAACAATCTCAGAATCCAATATCAAACCTATCTTTATGATAGTTCCTCCCAAATCTATTGCGACGCTATAATTTCCCCCCATAACCTTATACTCCTATCAATTGAGGCTTCCCATCGACCTCCAACAATCTGGCTGCAAAGCCATGATCGGCAATTTCCCGATAATTATGCCCTGCATCAGACGGCCAACAAGCTGCAAAAGAAAATAAAGTATTTCCCGTATTTGCCATACGGTGAGCCACACCACCCGGTATATAATGTAGGCTCCCGGGAAAAACCCGTTCGGCCCACACTCGACGCAACTGGTCCATCAAAATCAACATGCCCTCTCCTTCAAGCCCCCAATAAAATTCCGCCCGATCGATATTCGCATGGAAATGTCCCTTAGTCATGAAGTACTCGTTTCCCACTTTTCCCGGATGCAAATAAGTAATCCCGAAATATAATCCGCCGGGAGTACCCTCCTGTTCCGGCAAAAAACTACTCACCTCATAAGCCAGTATATTCTGCGGCATACGAGAAAAAGCATCGACATCGGCAAAAATACCACGCAAATCTCCCAGAGTACGGCTCACATTCTCGACTCTCTCTCCCAATAATCGGTTCCCCGCAAAGAATAATCGGGGAAATACAATTTCCATATTCTCCATTATTTTTCATGTTATTATCGATATGGCAAAGATAGAGTGACAATTGGCCTGCTCTATTCACTATATTTGCCGATAATTTTGGTATTTTACCAAATACCGATTAGAGGAGCATAAAAATGATAATATTCTATATCTATTAGGAAGCTTTTTTGGAGGTTTTTAAGCGATACATAAAAAACAAATTAAAAAACACTTTTTATAATCGAGTAGTACTCAACGTATCAAAAAGTCAATATCAATTACAAGAAAGACTTCCCAGTCCTCATAAATAATCTATATAAAAAGCTATTAAAAAGGTCAAATCGCCTTCTTCTTTTTCACCCCATATTTTTCTTGGTATTCAGAAGGAAGCATGTTGGTTGACTTCTTAAACTGCTCTATAAAATTCGACAAATTATTAAATCCGACCTCCATACTCAAAGTCGAAATTTTCATTTTGCCTTCTATCAAAAATTTCTTGGCATGCCCTATACGCATATCATTCAAATACTGTACAAAAGTCTTTTTCGTACGTTCCTTAAAATATCGACAAAAAGCAGTAGGAGTTAGTCCGGCAACAGCAGCCACCTCTTCAAGTTTAATCGGCTTATTAAAATTTTTCACCAAAAAACGATAAACTTTATTGAATCGCTCAAAATCCGAAGAATTGACCGACTGGGTAAAACCTACGCTCGCTAAAATTTCATATTCGTCGGCTTCTGCCATCATTTCCAAAAGTGTGAGCAAATTAGTTACTCGCTCGATTCCATTTTGATTAAACGTGCGTCGAATATATCGAGCGATCCGTTCACGCGATTCACCGGTAAATTTTATTCCCCGCCTCGAACGTTCTATTAACTCACGAATATTTGCCATCTCAGGCAATCGTATCAATATACCCTCAAACAACTCTTTACGAAAATAAACACAATGACAAGTCGCCCTTAAACCAGAATCCGAGTCGAAAAATTCTTTATCGTTTCTCCACTCATGCGGCAACTGAGGACCCATCATACAAACATCGCCCTCTTCATATCCTCCGATATGATCACCTACAAAACGAGTGCCCCACCCTTTTTCAATACACATGATTTCTATTTCGGGGTGATAATGCCACGGCACGATAAAATGGGGCAAATCTTCCCGATAGAAATTGATATAATTATCGACGGCAAAAGGAAGTTCTTGATACAAAGGTTTCATAATATAGCACAGTTATTAAAAGCAGTTCATCTAAAATCACACATCGAGAGCCAAAACAATATCCCAACCAACTTTGTCGGGGTATAAGCCATTTTTTATTTTTAACTTATAAAAAGTGATAGTATGGCAAAGATAAATTATAATATTATTATAGCGAAAATAAAAAAGAAGCATTAACAATGCCTTTTTGTACATTTGTAAATACGAAGATGAGATGCGGTTCGGCATAGTCCATTCGGAAATAAAATTTCCGTTTGCCTCTGCACTCACCTTTCGCTATCTTTGTCATTCAAAAATTATTTCTAAAAACAAATACCTATGAAAATTTTATTTTTTCAATACCCCTCGTGCAGCACTTGTAAAAAAGCGGCAAAATGGCTAAAAGATCACGACATTGATATAGAATCGAAGCACATCGTCGAAACACCGCCCACTGTCGGGGAACTAACCGAATGGATAACCCACAGCAATTTACCCTTACAAAAATTCTTCAATACGAGCGGACAAAAATATAGAGAACTAAATTTGAAAAACCGTATTAGTACAATTCCCGAAAAAGAACTGATAGAACTATTGGCTTCCGATGGAAAACTAATCAAACGTCCCCTTCTCGTAACAGACTCACAGGTCTTGGTCGGATTCAATGCCGAGTTATGGCAAGACGTTTTGCTATCCGAGACGAAATAATCTCATACTCAAAAAAATTAGGCGCATGCCTATTTGCACGGTTCAAAAAGAAATACTATCTTTGCGCCGCTAATGCAAATAATAACCAATTAAAAAATTTCAAATGGCAACAAAAATCAGATTACAACGCTTTGGTCACAAAGACTACGCATTTTACCAAATTGTAATCGCCGATAGCAGGGCACCACGTGATGGTAAGTTTATTGAAAGGATAGGTTCTTATAATCCGAACACTAATCCTGCTACAATAAATTTGAATTTCGAAAGAGCTTTGTATTGGCTGACAACCGGTGCTCAACCCACCGACACTGTACGTAATATCCTTTCCAAAGAAGGTGTATTGATGAAAAAACATTTATTGGGCGGTGTAAAAAAAGGTGCTTTTACCGAAGAGGTTGCAGAACAACGCTTCGAAGCATGGTTGAAGAACAAAAAATCGGCTATTGACGCTGAGAAAGCCAAAGTTTCTGCCGCAAAAGACGCTGCTGCTAAAAAACGTCTAGAAGAAGAAACCGAAAAGAACAAAGCAAAAGCCGAAGTTGTCGCTGCTAAAAAAGCAGCCGAGGCTGCCGCTAAGGCAGAAGCCGAAGCCGCTGCAAAAGCCGAAGAAGAAGCTAATGCCGTTGCAGAAGCTCCTGCATCCGAAAATGCTGAATAAATATTTTAGACAGCATATTGAAACGGAGTATCCCTCACTGGATACTCCGTTTTTATTTTTCTTCTTCCCAAAAGTATTTTAACGGCTCAGTCGTTAATTAACAGGGATCGTTCATGTATATTCTCTCCCCTATTGCGAACACTGTTCTCCGTAATACTACGGGATATTTCAGTTTTCATTATCGGAGATATTTTAGAACTCCTCCCTTGTCGTGCCCCATAACACTATCGGGCACTCTCCCTATCTCATCTGCGATGAGCACAGGGAGAGATGACCAAGCTCTTATCACCTCCCCCTGTATTTTCTACCCCTCCGTCCAGAGGAAACCGCCCCTATATTTTGCGCAGCAAAACACAGGGGGGAGAGGGGGAGTAACATGGCCAAACAATCGCCAATCGGTCTATAATAGTTCTCTTAACACGATAAAAAGCTCCTAAGAACATCTCACCTGCACGATTCTTATCGTATTCATTTTCTACTTTCTCAAAAAAAATAAAAAAAATTCACTTTTTCACTAGGGATAACCCTCGATTTAAGGTTAATATTATATAGCGCATAAAAAATGCTCAAAAATATGTATATACATATCATGAAAAAATAAAAACATATCATTCAATTTTCAGAATTACTTTTTGTTTAATTAAATATTTGTTTATCATGAAAAAACACTACATGTTATTCACTTTATTGTTTACTCTTCTGCCTTTTCTTAATAGCTATGCCGAAGAGAACAAAGCGATCACTATTCCTCAGCTCTCTTTTAGTTCTCCTACATCGGGTTACCGTTTGGAAATCCCCGAAACAATCTTAGGAGACAGAAATGGAGGTGAAACAGACCGGTCCGGAAAATCCTTTACTATATCTGCATGGATAAATATGGACCAATATACAAACAATTCGGGCAGTAAAGGAAATGTAATCATGGGACACGGTCCTAGAGTACATATGAATTACAACGGTAGTTTAGTTTTAGCTACTACCGAAACAGGTGTTCTTAAAATCATATCAGGTGCAAGCAACAAAGTAACTTCGGTTTTAGAAACCTCGGTAGATCTGGATACATGGACTTATCTTACACTTGTCTATGACAACAGCGACTTTTCGGTAAGTGTATATAAAGATGGTACTCTCGTAGCCACGAAAAACAATACTCAACAGTTAGAACTTTTCGGAGACGACCCTTGTATTTTCTTTGTAGGGGGCGCTGGATTTTCCGGATTCTGTGACGAATTCCAATTTTTCGACCGAGCATTAAACTCAAATGATGTCAAGCAAGCTTACAGCAACCCCCAAAATATATCGGGACTGACGGTTTGGTATGACTTCAATACAATTGAAGAAGGCAGTTCTTTTACCAACAAAGTAACCGAATCTGACCAAGTAAATACAAAGGCTACATTCTATAATCTCACCGGAGGACAAACAAACAGTGATGGTGGATATATCAGTATCACCAACTATACAGAAGCCGTTCCCTCTCTTACCAAAGGAAGACCAACTCCTAGTAACTACACAGTAACACTACCCACTGAAATAACTAATGGCACTTTAAGCGTAATGAACGGCGAAAGCCCTCTTTCGGCAGGAGAAAATACCGTAACATCGGGGACTACTTTAACCATAACGGCGACACCGGCCGATAATTATCGTTTGGAATCCTTGAATATCAACGGACAACCGATTGAAAACGGTGGGACATATACTGTAACGGAAGATGCAACTATTACTGTTTCATTTGTCGAAATCGTTATGCATAAAGTAACAATTACCGTCGACGAAGGAGTAGATTATCAAATTACAGCAGGAGAAGAAGTTATCGAGAACTTAGAATCGATAGCCTCTGGCACAGAATTAACCATAACATTCAATTCATTGCCAGAAAACAAGAAGATAGAATCCGTACTGATTAACGAGCAACCAGCCGAAGCAGAAGAAAACGGATCATACATTTTCACGGTAACAGAAAACACGACTATCATTGTCAACTTGACCGATATTACTTATTACACGGTTACGCTACCGACTCTGGTAGAAAATGGACAACTAAGCGTAATGAACGGTTCCGAGCCTCTTACCACAGGAGAGAATACTGGTATAAAAGAAGGCACGGTATTGACAATTACGGCTACTGCCGATCCCGGTTATGAAATTCTCTCCCTCCAAGTAAACGGATCCGATTTCACCAACGGAGATAATTACACGGTGAACGAAAATACGACTGTCACAGTCTCATTCCAAATCGAAGGCCCCAAAGCCGTACTAGTCCCTGCAATAAGTGGTAATAATAAATACCAATTCCGTTTTGATGATAAAGTATTAGGCGAACACATAAACGGAGAGAATAATTCATGGAATAACGGTAATATAACAGGTTCAGACCATCGTGCCCGTAATTTCACAATGTCCGCTTGGGTGAAAACAGTCAGCACAAATGGGCAAGTAATGGGACACGGACAAGCACCTTACTATGGAGCCGTAGGAACATTTGGTGTTGTACTCGAAAACGGAGTCCTAAAATTGAAAGCCCGTGCATGGGAAGACAAAGGTAACTGTCCGGGAATAGCCGATGTAACGACCGAAGCAACCTTGACCGCTGATGAATGGGCATTTATTACCGTGACAGTCGATGATTCCAATAAAGAAATCAAACTATACAAAAACGGAAAATTATTAGGAACCGGCGATTTAGGAACAATTGTAGAAGGTGGAGAACGAGAAGGGCATGGTATAGGTCTATTACAAGACGAGTGTGTATTCTTCGTGGGGAACGGTGGATTCTCCTGCTATGTAGACGAAGTTCAGGTATGGTCCAAAACATTGACCGAAAAAGAAGTAAAAGAATCCATTCGCGGCGGTTACGACCAGGAGAATATGCCCGAAGAATTAGTGGCCTATTACAAAATCGAAAATGATTCGGAAGCCGAATTGGAAAACAAAGGAACATTCGGTAGCTGTCCCGCCGGTGTAGTAGAAGGTACAACCGAGGTACATACTGGTGCTCCCCACTGGGGCGCAGAAGTTTATACTTGCGACTTTATTCAAGTACAAATCGTAGCCGGTCATACATTCCCGACCAATAATCTCACCATCACTCAACCCACCGAAGGGGGAACATTCAAAGTAGTTAATGCTAAAAATGAAGAAGTAACAAGTGGAGAGGTAGACCAGTTCAGCGCATTGACAGTCATAGCCGAACCGGAAGAAGGATATGTATTATCGCAAGTATTGGTAAATGGCGAAGTAAATAGCGGAACGACTTTTGTCATCGAAGACGACACAGAAGTAACAGTGGTATTCTCCAATAAAGTAATCGTAACCAATACAACCGCAACCGGTGGTAACGTCGAAATGTTCGTTAATGATGCCGAAGAAGCGACCGCATTCGGTTCCGAAATTATACGAGGATCAAAGCTAACTTTCAAAGTAACCGTAAACGAAGGATATGAATTAACGTCATTCCTCGTGAACGAAGAAGAAAAGATAGACGAACTTGCAGAAAACATATATACAGTAAACGCAATTTCCGATAATATGACAATATGTGCTGTGTTCTCGAAAATACCGACATGGAGAGTTACTTGCAATATTACCGGAAATGGTTCTGTCACCATCTCCGACGACGAAAGTAATGTATATGCCAGTGGTTCCGAAATTCTAAACAACACATTTGTCAAACTAACTTTTATCCCCGAAGAAAATTATAAGATAGAAACTTTCACTTCTTCCAATGGAGAATCGCTGTTAGACCAAATTAGTAACAATATTTACGAAATAGGAGCCATAGACAGCAACCATACTTATAACATAACATTCGGAACGATTGTAGGCATAGACAAAGAAAGCATAAAGTCTATATCACTCTACTACCAAACCGGAATACTTTACGTAAGCGGTATCGACGAAAATGCTACCATTGCCATATATGATTTGACTGGCAAATTGGTTAAAGTTACAGAAGAAGCCCCTGTAAATATAGCCGATTTGGCGAAAGGTTGTTATATCGTTAAAATAACGATGGGTAATACAGACAAAGCCATGAAATTTATCAAGAAATAAAAATCTATAAGAGAAATAAACCACATAAAGAGAGGTGATGCTGCAAATCATGCATTACCTCTCTTGTTTTTTAACCAAAGAAATGAACAAAACAAAACTAAAAAGAATATTTCACGACTTCGCTTTATACCACGACATTATTCCTACCCATATCTCCCCTACCTCAAACATAAAGAGTAGAAATAAAGTCTTTTGCCGATTCATGAAAATTTTGTAGATTCGTGCACACATTAATATATTTTATCATGAAAAAAATATCATTACTCACTTTCCTTCTGGGTTCATTTTTTCTTCTACAAGCCCAACCATACACCAAACACATTGCACCCATCAATAATGAAAAATGGTGGGGCTGCTTCGTAGGAATAGGTAACGAAATGCCCTTTGCATCGAATACCCCCCTCTATGATTTGGCAAAAGTCAATTTTAATAACGAAACCTCTCCCCTGCTCCTATCTTCGCAAGGACGTTATGTATGGAATGACGAACCTTTCCGTTTCCGCTTGGTAAACGACACACTCGTTATCGAATCAGATCATGAATCCCCACAAGTGACAACCGCTGGGAAAAACCTTCGTGATGCCTATCTTCATGCCTCAAAAACACATTTCCCGGCAAACGGAAAAACTCCGCCAGCACTCTTTTTTAAAGAACCACAATACAATACATGGATAGAACTCATGTATAATCAAAATCAAGAAGACATTCTGAACTACGCTCATAACATCATCGAAAACGGATTCCCCAAAGGAATCTTGATGATCGATGACAACTGGCAACGCTATTATGGGAACTTCGAATTTAAAGCAGAAAAATTCCCCGATGCCCGTGCCATGACAGACGAATTGCACCGGCTCGGATTCAAAGTCATGCTTTGGATTTCACCCTTTGTATCGGCCGATTCTCCCGAGTTCAGAGATTTGGCAGACAAAGGATTTCTCCTGAAAAACAAAAATGGAACACCTGCCGTTGTAAATTGGTGGAACGGATATAGTGCATGCTACGACATGACCAATCCGGCAGCTGTCGAATCACTAAAACAAACCCTAAACGAATGTATGGGAAAATACGGGATCGACGGGTTCAAATTCGACGCAGGCGATATAGCCATCTTGGCTAACGGAGAGTACGACTACTACGACAAGAATGCCGACCAAAACATTTTCTCCCAACGATGGGCCGAACTGGGACTTTCCTACCCTTTCAATGAATTTCGAGCCGCTTGGAAAACCGGAGGCCTGCCATTAGTGCAACGCATAGGAGACAAAGACTATTCGTGGTATGCCGTATCCATGCTTATACCCAACATGGCAATTTGCGGTATGCTCGGTTATCCCTATGCCTGTCCCGATATGATCGGAGGTGGGCAATTTTCCTCTTTTCTCGATATTAAAGAAGACGAATTTAACCAAGAACTCATTGTACGATCATGCCAAGTCCATGCCCTCATGCCCATGATGCAATTTTCAGTTGCCCCGTGGCGAATCCTCAATCGTGAGAATATGGAAATCTGTGCACGATACGCACAGCTACATCACACGATGGGCGACTACATTTATGAATGTGCCCGTCATGCTGCCGAGACCGGAGAGCCTATCTTGCGCCACATGGAATACAGTTTTCCACATAGCGGATTCACCGAATGCAAAGATCAGTTCATGCTCGGTGACAAATATATGATAGCCCCCATGATTACCGAAGGCACTCATCGTACCGTTAATCTTCCCAAAGGCACATGGCGCGACGATCAAGG
Source organism: Barnesiella intestinihominis YIT 11860 (assembly GCF_000296465.1). Lineage (NCBI taxonomy): Bacteria > Pseudomonadati > Bacteroidota > Bacteroidia > Bacteroidales > Barnesiellaceae > Barnesiella > Barnesiella intestinihominis. Next base: position 140,441 of record NZ_JH815204.1, on the reverse strand, counting down.
AAAAACATTCAAGGGTCCGAAAAAAATAGAGATAGATGTCCCCCTCGATCGTCTCCCCTATTATGAACGAGTGAAATAAGAATTGGGATAATGTAAAAAAGAATCCATATACATATATGGATTCTTTTTTTATAGTAAACTTATCGGCTATCCACTACAATAACTAACCTCAATGCTTTTTTCTTTGAACTTCGAAATTCGATGAATATATGGCTTTTACCGTCAACTGTGGCCGAACGACCTCTTTACACCGAGAACACAAATACAAATAGGTATCCTCCTCCAATTTATATCTCCACCCCTCCCCATAAGAACTTCCACAGACAACACAGAAGAAACGCTCTTCAATCCTCCTACCTCTTTTTCCATAAAGTAAAGTCCTGACTTTTTGAGGTGTTTTTCTTTTAAAGACTCGTTGCGCCTCTCGATTTATACGACAGTTTTTCTCAAACATATTGGCAAAAGACACTACGGCTTTTTGTACTCCCGAAAGATGTGGGTGCACCTGTTTCTTGTTTGCTTTTTTACCAGCCATCGCTCTTTTATTTTTCACAATATTAAGATACAATCAAACAATACCATTTCAGAATCTTATGAAAAAAGATATTAAAAGTAAAACAGATAGTGCCACTTTTAATACCACTAATCAGCAACTTATTGAAAAACAATATATATCGTGGAGCTGGAGGGATTCGAACCCTCGTCCAAACGAGGAACTAATGAGCTTTCTACATGCTTATCTTCGCTTTGATTGTCGGGTACAGACAAGACCGAAGCCACCAATCTGCACCTTAGTTTCTAAATTTTCATCATCAGCTCGAAACTGGCCTCTGACTATTTCCGATATTATTGCACCACCGTTTCGGAACGCTTCGGAACAACAGCAACCGGGTGATGTCTTGTCTCCACAACTGTTGCGGAGATTAAGCTAATCTACTGTACTTCGATTAAGCAGCAAGAGCGTAGTTATTTTCGCCAGTTAAATTTTTGTTGTCTGATATTATAGAGCGGGGCAACAACGCTCTGCATGCTTACCCACCACTTCTACCCGCTGTCAAAACCGGTCAGCCCCAGTGGTAGTTTCCCGGTGTTTTCTATCCGGGACGGCAAAGATAATATTTTTTCAATAGAAAAAGACCTGTTTTTTCAAAAAAATAGACATATCTCTCTATAATAGTCTTTCCCGCTCCTTACGATTCAAACGCTTGACAACCATATCATAAGATTTCTTCACTAACTTCCTGACCATCTCGTCCGAAACATCTCGATTAAAGTAAACGCTAATCCAATGTCTTTTATTCATATGCCACCCCGGCTTTACTCCCACATAACAAGCCTGCAATTCGCCCGATTCCACCGGGTCGCATTTAATACAACAAAAATCGAACACTTCGACATTCACAAAACAAAACCATTTATCGCCCACATAGAAACACAAAACATCACGGCTATATCGGTCGGCAACATTCACGAAAGGCATCTTCTCTTCCACACCCTTCAACGAAAGACAATATTCCCTAAATTCTTCTACATTCATTTCACATCTCGACTCCTCATCAGCTTTTCAACAGCATAATAAGTTTTATAGATAGATCGAAAAGAACAATCTTGGCATTAGCATTCTGCCCGACATCATTTTCGGCATCGCTCAAATGTTTCATGATAGCCTGTACATTACGTTCATGAATAAACGGAGCGAAACGCGAAGAAAATTGAGCCTCTTCCCGATTCATATAGGTTAATGCAGGAACATGCAAATTATAGATGTAATTCTCACGTATCATTCGTTGGGCATAGGAAAGAAATCGGCGCAAACGCTCGCGCCCCAAATCGGCCACTTCTTCGCTCCATATCTTCAAGTCCTTTATTTTCCGAGCATAGGCCAAACGCATGACCTGTACAAAATAATCGAAAAACAACTTATTCTCCTCATTCAATTGAAGAGCCTCACAAGCCTTCAAATAATTACCCTCTGCGACATGGGCCACCGAAATAGCATCCTGCTCCGTTATCCCATACCGGCGTTGCAACGCCTCGGCTATAACCGACGTGGACAAAGAGCGAATCTCGATAAGCTGTGAACGCGAACGTATAGTCCCCAGCACTCTATCGGGATTATTGCTGACTAACAAAAACACACTACCGGGAAAAGGCTCTTCCAGCAATTTCAGCAATTTATTGGAGCAAGTGTCGTTCATGCGTTCCGGCAGCCATATAATCATTATTTTATACGGAGATTCATAACTCTTTAAAGACATCTTCCGCAAAATACTTTCACTCTCTTCTCCATAAATTACGGCCTGCTTGTTATCGGCATTAATATACCTCAACCATGAATCGATCCCGAAATAGGTATTCTCCTTCAAAAACTCAGTCCATTCGGGCAAATAATCGTCACATATCCGCTTCTTCTTATCCACTTTGACCATCGGGAATACAAAATGCAAATCCGGGTGAGTCAAAGCCGTATGTTGCCGGCAAGACGGACATACACCGCAAGCATCCCCATTCTGACGATTCGTGCAATGTATATACCGGGCATAAGCCATAGCCATAGCAAATTTACCGACACCCTCCGGTCCACAAAGCAACTGGGCATGAGCCACATGATCATTGTCAACCGAACGTAAAAGTCTTCGCTTTACCTCCTCCTGTCCGATAACGTCTTTAAAAAACATCGCGCGATCCCTCCGTTAATAAACCGACTTCGCCACTTGATAAACACTATCGACCGCCATAAGCGAATAATAGTGAATACTGGGTACTCCCTTCGCTTTCAATTCGAGCGATTGAGCTGTACACCAATCTATCCCTACCTGCTTAACCTGCGAATCGTCTTTACACTTAACAATCTCCCGAACCAGCATATCGGGTATATCTACGTGAAATACACGAGGTAACAATGTCAATTGCGAAGCCTTCGAGATAGGTTTCAATCCCGGGACAATGGGTACGGTAATCCCTGCTGCCCGACAACGGTCTACAAACGAGAAAAACTTTTCGTTATCGAAAAACATCTGGGTAACTATATAGTCGGCTCCTGCATCCACCTTTGCCTTCAACCATTTCATATCCTCGTCGGGATTAGGAGATTCGTCATGTTTCTCGGGATAACCCGCCACTCCGTATGAAAATTGCCTTGTACTGACCAAATCCATTCGAGTGCCATCTATGAAATAACCCTCATTAAAACGATTCACCTGCTGCTCCAATTCAATAGCATGTTCATATCCACCGGAAGCAGCGATAAATCGATTCTCATGCTTAGCCTTATCACCTCTCAAAATAAGCAAATCGCATATCCCCAAAAAATTCAAATCTATTAAAGCATATTCTGTTTCGAGAGCTGTAAAGCCACTGCATATGAGATGAGGAACAGTGGGTATCTGATATTTATTTTTTATAGCTGCCGCTACCGCTACTGTACCGGGACGACTACGTTCCGAGACCCGGCGAAACAACCCATCGGGGGTATCCTTATAAACCAATTCACTGCGATGTGTGGTTATATTAATATATAACGGCGCAAATTCCCGTAGCGTGTCTATCGCTTTAAAAGATTTCTCGATACTGCTACCCTTTAATGGAGGCAATATTTCAAATGAAAATCCTGTACTCCCGCTATTCTTTATCAAATCGGCAACCTTCATTTATTTTTCATTTAATCGGGTATTAATCTAATACCTATTTTAATTCTTACCACTCGTACAACAATAGACAAAGATAGTGAAAGGTGAGCGCAGAGGCAAACGGGGATCTCATTTCCGAATTAGCTATGTCGAACCACATCCTATCTTCGTTATGACAAAGATAATGTAAACCAAGTGCAGAAACAAATTTATTTGGATATACCGAATACAGTCCATCTTTAACAAACTCGTCCGATACCACAAACGAAAAATGTGAAAAGGATAAAACAAACAAATCCTTTTCCCCTTTTTGAATTATTTCTATCTCATTCTAATATAAGGAAATATCCGGGAACAGCGAATATTTGTTTACAGTCTCGCCAAAATGTTAAAGACCGTATACATTTACGACCAAATCGATTTACATTAGTTAAAACAAATTAAATCCAAGAAAATTATTGTCTAAATATTATGTTTGAGAACATATTTACCCCTATATTTGCAATGTGTTTTTCATGGTATTAGATTTAAGGTTAACAAAGATTGGTTGTCGTGAGACAATCAATTTTTTTTTGTACCTATCCAAAAAACTTATAAGCCCTTATTTCACAATAAAAAACCGGAAGCAAAATATCCATTCTGCTCCCGGCAATCAACACCTATTTACTTAACTATCAATTTCTATCGGACATAAGTAGAAACACTCTTCTCCTGAGTTCCAGAAATTGCATCCTCTCCTGAATCCTCCTTCTCGAAATCACAAGTACGAACTTCCGTTCCATAAGGACTACGCACTTTTATTTTCAACCCTTTCAAATCGGGATTTTCCAGTTTCAAATCATCCAATCTAAACGAAGCCACCCCCCATAAAATATGGTCTATCTCAGGATCATTCAAACGATTATGACGCAACTCCAACTGTAAATAACCGTCTCCATCGGGATTAGGAGATAAAGAATAATTCCTAACCAAATTAATCATGTGTTTCTCGCGACCAAGACCTCGCATTTCAAACTGAACCGTCAGATACTTATCGCTCGTCCACATATCCAACACATTCACAGGATCGTTACCGATACTATCGGTCGTTTCAGGAGTGATGGGAATAACATTCTTAACCAACACAGAATCTATATCATTGATAAGAATATAATAATCATATCCCTCCCGCTGTCCTTCGAGAAAAGAGAAGTTCACGATTACCCGTTTTCCATCTTTCAACAAATAATTAGGCAAACGACTGCCATTCGACGGGAAAAGTGTTTGCTTACTATCCAACTGGATATATGGCTCACTCCCGTCTTTTACGACCATATCGCCCACCGCATAGGAAAACGGAACGTATCCGCCATCGTCATCATCGTCACAAGACGACAGCCCGCACAATGTCACAACACCTAATAATCCTACCAATAAAAACTTTTTCATTTTCATATTCGTCTGTTTTTTAATTTATCCACTTTTATGAGGTAAACGTAAACCATTCAAAAATACTGCACCGAATTTTGTTAAAGAGTTAAAAACAATTTTTCTATCACCTATCATGCAGTATTTTTACATCGTTACATTTAATAAATAACAGGAATCATCAAAAAATGAACGAAGCAGAGCTGGTAGAGTGTTGCAAGCGGAAAGATATGACGGCACAGAACGAGCTGTATCAACGCTATGCCGGTGAAATGTTCGCACTTTGTATCCGTTACTCCGGGAACAGAGATTTCGCCAAAGATCTTTTACATGACGGGTTCCTTAAAGCCTTTACCTCTTTGGATAAATTTTTCTACCGAGGCGAAGGCTCATTAAAAGCATGGTTGAGCCGTATTATGGTAAATACAGCATTAGAAGCGATTCGCAAGCAAACACAACATATCGAGCTCGACATCGAAACCGCTCCCGAAATAGCCGACCCGGAAAATGAAGACGACGACAAAATCGTAAAAAACATACCTCAGGAAACGCTTCTTCGATTCATTTCGGAATTGCCGGACGGATACCGCACGGTATTCAATCTGTTCACATTCGAGAACAAATCACATAAAGAAATTGCAAACCTGCTTCATATAAACGAAAAAAGCTCCTCATCACAATTACATCGGGCACGAACGATATTGATGAATCGAGTTAAACAATATTGGGCACAATATGAAAACGGATAAAACTAAAAATTGGACAGACAGCTGGAAAGAGCAGCTCGATGAATATTCGGTTACTCCTCCGCCAGAAGTTTGGGAAGAACTTTCCAAAGAGCTCGCTCCACGTCGTATCCCCCTTCGGAAAAGAACCATTTGGTGGGCAGCCGCTTGTATTACACTTTTGTTATGTACTTTTATCGGGTTACAATTCCTCCGTCCGACTACCGACTTAAATAATCTCCCGCTTCAAACAAAAATATCCGGCTCGGAGCAAATGGAAGTATCTCGAATGCAAAATACTGTACCCTCGATAAAACAGGAACCACTCGATATAATAGCCCAATCTTATAAACCGATACGAGCACCGCAAACACCCGACCGTACCGATGTGGAAAACCATACGCCATCTCAAATAAACGAATCGCGACACATCGAACAACGGGAATCTTCCGAACCGGAAAAATCAACTCCGGAGAAAAAACGAGACAACGCACAGACTAGCTTGTTTCCATCGAGAAACGAGAATACCAACACGACAACCATACATACGCATACACAAACCAAACCTAAAAGCACTTGGTCTTTGGGCGTATCTCTGGGGAATAACCTAATCGCGTCAGCCGACAATCGAAATGGATTCAGCAATTTAGCCCCTTATGCCTCTGCCGAAATGGCAAGTCTCCCTTCCGAAAAAAATCTTTCGAACTCCGAAGGGCCGGTAACAACACCCTACCAACATATCATGCTGCAAAATATCAATAGCCAACCCAAAACAGACATTAAACACCACTTTCCCGTATCGGTTGGAATTACAGTCCAGAAAGAACTGAACAATCGACTGGCATTAGAAACGGGACTTGTATATACCTATCTTTCGTCCAACTTGACTGCCGGAGGAGCTGCATACTATACACAAAACCAGCAACTACACTATTTGGGAATACCGTTAAAACTAAACTGGAATTTCTTAAAAAAGCGCTATTTCAATCTCTACCTATCGGGAGGCGGAATGTTGGAAAAATGTGTTCACGGAGAACTCTCCGCACAATACGAAATGAACAATCGTCCGCCGTTTTCCAACGACGAGACTCTGCATATAAACCAATTGCAGTGGTCCGTATCGGCATCGGCCGGAATCTCTTTCAAACTGGCGTCGCATATAAGCCTCTATGCCGAGCCCGGTATCGTCTATTACTTCGACGATGGATCGGACATTTCGACTATTCGTAAAGAAAAACCCTTTAACATCAATCTGCAAGCCGGACTTCGATTCAATTTCTGAATTTCCGCTCGATTTTTACACTTCTCTCCAAACAAAGCATTCCAATCTACATACCGTCGAAAAAGTAGAATACCGACAATCCTCTTTTTTATTCAAAAATGAATAAATATTTATACATACAATAATTACTGTTTATTTATTCAAAAATAGAAGAAAATAAAGGTAATATATATGCATTATGATTACCTTTGCAAGCTCGAATAAAAAGAAAAATAATATGGACGAAAAAAGCAAAATACCCACTCCCGTTATTTCACTGATTCCATTGTTCGTTCTTGTCGCACTGTTGGCTATGGTTATCCCTATCTTCGGTGGAGATGCCCTTTTAGGAGGAAGCCAAGTATCGCTTCTGATCGCTTCGTCCGTATGTGTAGGCATAGCCATGATAAAATACAATTATAAATGGAGTTCTCTCGAAGAAGGCATGGCTAAAAACATAAAGAAAGTGACACCGGCCATCATCATCTTACTACTCATCGGAGCCATTTCCGGCACATGGATGCTCAGTGGCGTAGTTCCCACGCTCATATACTACGGGTTACACACGCTCACACCTCAGATATTCTTGGCATCTTGCTGTCTCATCTGCGCCATCGTTTCCGTCATTACCGGGAGCTCTTGGACAACCATCGCCACCATCGGCGTCGCCTTGCTCGGGATAGGAAAGGCACAAGGATTCGAAGCTGGGTGGATTGCCGGCGCTATCATTTCGGGGGCTTATTTCGGTGATAAAATCTCTCCGCTCTCCGATACGACGGTGCTCGCTTCGTCCACCACCGGAACGAAACTTTTCACTCACATACGCTATATGCTCGTCACGACAGTACCCTCGATAATCATTACGCTGATAATTTTTACGATTGCCGGATTCTTAAAGGGAAATGTCGCTCACGAACAAACAGCCCTGTTTGCCGATACATTAGCGCAAAAATTCAATTTATCGCCCTGGCTTCTCCTCGTTCCTGTCATTACAGGAATCCTTATACTCATAAAACTTCCCACCATTATCACACTGTTTATATCCTCGGTCATTGCAGGAATATGCATACTCATCTTCCAACCTCATATTCTCCTGCAAATCGCACAAGGTGAAACCCTAGACTTCACTACCGGATTCAAAGCCTTGATGACTTCCGTATTCGGTAGCACCTCTTTATCGACCGGACAACCCGAAATCGATGCGCTCGTCGCCACCCGGGGAATGCGAGGCATGATGGATACCATTTGGCTCATTATATGCGCCATGTGTTTCGGTGGTGTCATGTCGGCAAGCGGTATGATCCGTAGCATTACCGACGTTTTCGTCCGTTTCGTCCGTAAACCGAAAAGTGCCGTATGCTCCACTGTCGCCTCCGGACTTTTTTTCAACACTTGTACGGCCGACCAATACCTGTCCATCATACTGACCGGAAACCTCTTCAAAGAACTATATAAGAATAGGGGATTGGAAAGCCGGCTCCTCAGCCGCACCGTGGAAGATTCGGTCACTGTAACATCGGTATTGATTCCGTGGAACTCTTGCGGAATGACACAAGCGACCGTTCTCGGAGTAAGCACCCTCACTTATCTGCCTTATTGCTTTTTCAATCTGCTAAGCCCGCTAATGTCTATCATTATCGCCTTTACCGGATTCAAAATTAAACAAACCTTTTCGTCCGAACTATCCGGGAATAATTCGAAACCGATAAAACAAGCGGCATAAAAGCTGTTTCGATTTTTATGGGTATTGAAAAAACGAAACAGGTTACTCAGACCCTGCTACTTTTCCGATTCAGGAAGTTGTGTCGTACTTAAAATAGTATCGGCCTTCTCCACGTCTTCGGCAAAGACATTCAACCTGATGGCCCCCACCTCCGAATTTGTCAAAGGCAAGACGCTCGAAAATATCTCGTTGGACAAAAAACATGGAACTCCGTTTGTCTCCAATACATCTTTTACGATATTCGCTTCGACCGGAGAATCGAATGTACGATATAATACGATCTCTTTTTCCATAGGGCTCCAATTTTTAGTGACTTTTGTCAAAGATGGTGAAAGGTGAGCGCAGAGACAAACGGAAATTTCATTTCCGATCTGGCTATGCCGAACCGCATCCCATCTTAGACTTGTTTCAAAGATAACAATTTTTCTGTAAAATAGGTCGAAGGCAGTTTTAATTTTTTCCCTCCAACGAAGAAAAGAGCAAGTTTACGGCCTCTGTATAATCTTTTACATTCCGGGACTTCGATAAACGCTTTCTCAATCGCTTCTCCATATCTGGTAAAAGATACTCCCAAAACGACATCATACGAGTCAACAACTGATGTTCTCCTTGCAATAGAGTTTCATAATCGGTAAAAACACGCTCGTGCAACGAAGCCACCCTGCGATAAGAGTTCTCTCTCGAAAAATTTTCATTTCCATATTCCTCTGCCAGCCACGGTTTCGCCAATAATCCTCTGCCGACCATAAGCCCCGACAGCCGGGGAAACTCCCGCTCCACGGCAACCATCTCCTCTACCGTGGTCAAGTCCCCGTTATAAACCAACGGAATAGGACAAGCATCGTAAAACCGACCGAAAGATTCCATATCCACACAACCCTTGTACTGCTGTTTCCCCAGTCGGGCATGAAGCGTGATTTGCCGCAAAGGCAAACTTTCAAACAGAGGTAATAGCCTCAATGCCTCCGAAGGCTCCTCCCACCCCAATCTCATCTTCACCGAAAATTCCAAAGAGTCATACGATTCCAAAGGCCGCAACAATCGCTCTACCTCGTCAGGGAACGGCAATATACCCGACCCCTTATGACGATAAGCCAATATCGGGAAAGGACACCCTAAATTTATATCGACCCGAGTATAGCCAAGAGAAGCCATACAATCCACAATACGTCTCAGTTCATCGGACTCCGAGGCTATCGCCTGCGGAACGACCGGCACACCCCGGTTGTTTTCAAAGTCTATATCTCGTAAATCCTTCCGTCGGAAATCTCCCTTCTCGATTCTCACAAAAGGGGTATAATAAGCGGCGATGCCACCGAATAAAGCGGCATGTGCCTTACGATAAACCACATCGGTATAACCTTGCAATGGAGCGAAATACACAGGTAATGACATATGGCGAAAATAATACAAATTGGATACAAAAACAAATTCAACGAGCTGCCGAGTAAAAATACCACTTTTACCCCTCTTTCTCTGTGTCTCTCATAAAATCGGAGTAAGGGGCGAAAGCGGAATACATCTCAACCTCCCCCATGTCCTGTGGCATTACAGGGCATTCACCCCCTCCTCACCCTGCCGTGTCCCGCAGCATGGCGGGGTGGCGCAAAGCGATAGGGGGGAGTGCCCGCAGGTCGAGGGGGGTTAGAATACAAGCAAATGCACAAACCCCGATCCGCCTTTATCGGGCGGTGAAGACGCAAGGGAGACGGAGGAAAAAGGGCGAGGACCGTCCGAGCGGAGCGAGTTCCGCAGACCCCGACGGCGACCGTGGCGACGAGCCTAATAGCCCGATAACTGCCGGAGCTTCTGAGTTCGTTCTTCTCGCTGCTGAGAAGAATGAACAAGCACAAACGAGTTTTTTCAACCCCTCCGTCACTACGTGACACCTCCCCTATATTTTGCTTCGCAAAACACAGAGGAGGAGGTTGATAGTAAACTATCCTCTCCAAAAACCGGACAAGTTCAACCTAACCGGAAGTGTTTCACCTCATAGTTAACCTCTCTCCTCAGGAACTTCGTTCTTTCTAACTCTCCCCTATTGCTAATACAACAGGGGAGAAGGTTAAATACTTCTTATCTTACCGGCAAAATCACATAATAAAAGGGTGGCGCAAAACTCCGTCTCTGCCGTGCCCCGCAGCATTGCGGGGTGGCACGAAGCAAAATATAGGAGAGACGGTACGTAGTAACGGAGAAGCCGAAACAACAATAGAACAAAGATGTCTCACTCCTCCTCTGTGTTTTGCAACACAAAATATAGGGGAGGTGGCCGAAGGACGGAGGGGTTAAAACCTGCAATCAAAAAACTCTTATGTAATCTTCTCAACCCCTCCGTCAAAAAAATGGGAGTGCCATAGTTGCACTCCCCTTCCCTATTTACAAGTTTATCGAATAAAAAATTCTACTATCGACCGAGAAATCGGCTCTTACTTCCGAATCAGTTTATGGCAAGAGCTGTCGCCGTCTTTCTCCAACTTCAAGATATAGACACCCGAAGCAAGTCCCGACAAACGAATTTCGGTCTCACCCGTTCCGGCGACTTTCGAGAACACACAAGCTCCCGTCATGTTGAACACGCGAACCGATGTACCTGCGGCAACACCGCTCACCACGCAACTTTCTGCAAACGGGTTAGGATAAATTCTCACCCGGTCGGCCTGTTCTTCTTCCACGCCCGAAACATAATTGGTCTTTACGGAGATCGTCACATCTTGACGCATGGTATGGAAATACACGCCTTCCTCGAACAAAGCGGTTATATCCTCTTCGTTCAACATGACGGAAACCAATTCGTAGCCGTCTTCGAGTACCGGTTCGGAAATCATCAGCATGGTTCCGTTCTTGATGTTCCCATCGGCCGGGACATCGGCCAAATCTCCACCGACATACACTTGTACATCTATGCTGCCACCCTCGATTTCATCGATAGTCAGTTTGAACATTTTATCGATTTCTTTGGCTTTTACAACAAGCATCACATCTTCTTTCATCGTCAGCGAATAGATACCATCTTTAAACTGATCCTTAATATCCGATCCGTTCAGCGACACATAAACCAATTCGTATCCTTCATCAAGTACCGGTTCATAAATTTTCAAGGTCGCATTTTCCGGTACTCTGCCACCGGCCGACACATCGGTCACTACCCCCTCATCTTCGAATTCCGCTTTTATCGTACCTCCCACGAAATCCTTAACCGTCAATCCATACGTTTTTTTTCGGATCGTCACGGTAACGTTCACATCGCCTTTCACCACATGGTTATACGTTCCTGAGAAAAACTGCTCCGTTATATCTGTCCCGTTCATCAATACGGAACCTACTTCATACCCTTCTTCGACTGTCGGCCACCACAAGATAAGCGTTTGCCCATCCAAAATCTTACCGTCCGACGGTACATCGCTCAAATCTCCTTTATCAGAAATAGCCACCCGCATACTACCATGCTCGAACGGTTCCACCGTCAGACGATAGGCTTTCTGGAAGGCCGCCGTAATTGAAGTGTTTTTCTTCAATACGAACTTATACTCATTGTTCGCAAGTTGGTCGGTTACATTTTCATCGTTCACGACGAGAGAAAGCAAATCGCATCCGCTGTCCGGAATAACTTTCACCGTTATCTCCACATTCCCGTTCACACAAGTTCCCGTCGTCAACGGTTCTTCCGAACCCGCCGCATAAAGTTCTATGCGCCCGTTCAAGGAATAAGAGAAATCTACTTGGTAAAGAAGACCGAATTCCGCAGAAATCACAATATCCCCTTCGCCTTCGGGTATAACATACGTATATCCCGATCCCGATTTTTCGATCTCTTCCCCGTTCACCCGTACGGCAACCAACGGCAATTTGGTCGGATTATCAGAATAAGCATCGATGATAAGCGTAGTACCCACGTCTACTTGCTGCCCCGACTGCACATAATTCGGGAAAAAAGAACCCGCAGGCCTATAAGCCACCTCCAAATGAGTACCGGGCTCTGCCGGAGCCTCGATAATCACTTTACGACTCGCCGCATTCAACTGCGCATCCTGTGCGCTCAAACTACAAAACAAAAAACAAAACAGTGTAGATAAAAAAATCGAATAACTCTTTTTCATGATATATTAATATTAAAAATAATCGCAAAAAAATAAATTTTCTACCGATTAAAAATTTGTTAAAAGGACCGAACCCTAAATGATAGGGCTCGGTCCGCTATTGAGATCACCCTCTTAAAAAGAAAGTGAGAGATTACATCAACGATTCAACACTTTGACCGTACGAACCACCTTGCCCTCTTTCATCACCTTCACCACATAAACGCCTTTGGCTCCGAGAGAGATGCTCATGTTTTGACCGGCTACGACAGCGGCATCTTTCTGTGCGACAAGCATTCCCGAGGCATTGTACACGCCCACTTGGTAGTCTCCGTCCTCGGCAAATTCTACAAAGAGAATACCCTCTACGGTATACGTGCGCAACTCACCGGCCATGCTCTCTTCTACACCGTCTACATCGCCTACTTTGAATACAGGATAGCTCTTGGTATCGGCCCCGAGCGTATTTTCAAGAGTCAAAGTAACCGTATAATCGCCCGGTTTGCTATAAGTCAGTTTCGTGGAACCTTCGAGGTCGGTACCGGTCGATTCGCTGAGGACACCGCGTTTGGCTGTCCAAGTCGGACGAGTCTCTACCTTGAAAGTGGATCCCGGCACAAACGGACAACCTGAGATATACAGAGGATTCTGAGCGACTTGACGACCGGCGCCTTCACTACCAAGAGCTTCCGTCTTGAACGAACAGGCTTTAGCCCCTGCAACCGAACCTTTGGCTGCAAAGTAGTGGTCTTCATCGGCATCGGTTTCGAAATCCCAGTAAGCCATCACTTCTTGGGGAAGGCTGTTGGCATCCAGACCGTTCTTCACGTTTTGCACTTGCTCGGGAGTCATGGCTCCGTTCCAAACCAACAGATCGTCGATAATACCATTATTGAAAACAGGTTCCGATCCACGGCCTCCGGCAAAACAGAACCAATCTGAAGTCGTGATAGAATAATTCACATTAGCCCATGTTTCGGTCGTACCCAAAGCTCCATCTAAAACCCACGTTGACTCTTGGAGCACACCGTTCAGATAAAATTTGGAGCGGAATTGCGACTGGTCGTTATACTCGAATGTCAATACCACGTGATTCCATGCATTGGGTGTTACGACTGCGTTGGGGAACGTATATTTCAACTCGGGAGCGCCATTGTACGTAGCGGTCCGGAAGGTATAACTGTTAAGTTTACCCGTAGATGACAAGTCAGACCACATCCAGCCCCAGTTATTCACCGGCCATGCACTCGATGCGCGATTTTCCACACTGAAGAAACAAGACCCTTCGGGTATCGAAGTGAAACGAACCCAAGCCGACACGGAGAACGTTTGACCGTCACCGATAGACAAATCGGACATTCTTCCGCCTACCCAGCCTTCATTGATCTCGATACCGCGCGAAGAAGCTCCATTGGCTTTCCTTCCGGTATAGCCCAACGTCAGCGCCTCGTCCACGTCGATCTTCACTTCATCTTCTGCCACAGCTTCCCCGCCGATAGTCAGCGATTGAATCTCGGGCAACGCACCCACGGCTTCGCTGGTAATCTGCACATAGTAACCATAAGTGGTCGTTTCGCCGTCGCAAATGACTTGCAGATCATAACCGCCTATTTCTTCAATACCTTCCGATACGGTAAATACAGTCGTATTACTTGCCTCTTTTACGACCTCACCGGTACTGTTGAGCAATTTCCAGTCGGCAGCGGCGTGACGGGGATCGACATACGAAATTTCGAAGCTCTCGCCCGGCTTGATGGTAGTTTTATTTATCTGTATATCGTCGGTAACCGTATACTCACCCATACTCATATAATCGCTCCATGCGATCTCGGAATCGGACTTCATATCGACCGAAACGGCTGCGACACCGAAACGAATCTCCTGTTCGCCCTGCAAATCGGTAGGAACAGAGAAATACATACCGGCCCAAGAAGTAGTGATACCCATGAATTGAGGCTCACCGCCTTTTTGTTGAGCATACAGTTTGAACATCGAAGCATTCACGTCGAGGTTATAAACCGGCTCGCCCGGCAATTTGTCGTTATCCATGTTAAATATCACCTTACCATCTACACCTTTGTAGTGAGATGCAAGAACTTTGGCAATCTTAATCTCGGGAGCCGCCGGTGTAGGCATAGCACCGCGGGTGATAGAAAATTCACCGAGGTATAAGTCGAGGTTCTCGGCATTTTCGAAATGGAGGGCAACCATAGCGATTTCCTTACCGGCCAACATAGCCAAAGATCCACTCACTTTAAACGTCTTTTCCACCCACACTTCATCGTCGGCCTCATCGGCGACAGTCAATACCTTGAAACCGCTCTCGCGCAAAATCGTTTGCTCGTCGCCTTTGGCAGAAAGTGCCAAATTAACATCGGCCTGACCGCCTACCAATTTGTAACGAACCGTAATCACATCGGCTGCGGACAAAGCGAACTCGGTCTTGAACAAATGCAAATACTCATTGTCCACAGAACCGAAGAGGCGCAGACACGAACCGCCTACATAGGCATCGTCGTAAGTAAACTTGGCCTCCAAGCCATTTTCCACTACCTTGTCGGCCGTTTTACCCATGAAATCGGATGCAAACCACCAACGCCAAGTAGGCAAATAGTCCTGTACACCGATATTGTACCATTCGTTATCGTTCTGACGTTCGCCCATCCAGTTCAAGAAACGACCGTTACCCAAATTGAAATAAGAAATAAACGGTTCCTCGGAAAGATCCCATTTGAGCGAACTGCGTGCCGTCATGAAAGCCGACATACCGAACCACTTGTCATCGGGGTGATGGTTACCGCGATTGTAAACCTCGATTTTATCGATGGGATTGCGGTTACCGTTGGTAAAGAACTGCTCGATCAGATGTTGATAATATGTTTGCTTGGCTACATCTGTACTACCGTTATTAGCACGGTCGGCCCACAACATATTATAATCGTGAGCGCCCCACAGACCGATAGAGAGATTATAGTCTTTGAGAGTTCTCCACGTAGAAGGATCACCGCCCTGCATGTTGAAGCCGGCATAAAGATCGAGCGAACTGCGACCGGGGGCATAGGTATCTACAGTAGATTGGGTCAACCCTCCCAATACTCCATGCCAATTGTAATTGAGAAAAAGCGAGGTGCGGATATGCTCGCCATCGCCGAAGGTATCGTTGTTATGATTACCGAGACCACTATCGAAAGTAATCTGCCCATTATCGTTGGTTCCATCGTACCAGAAGTTCTCGACCACCGGGTTACCTTTTTCCGTAAGGTATTTGTGAACTGTCTCGTGCAATGCACGCAATCCCGACAAAATAAAAGAAGAACCTGTACTGAACTCCGAGTTATAGCCTAATCCGTCCACACCATGATAATGGAGGAATTTAGCCACTTTCTCTGCCTCTATGCCCACCAACGTGGAAAAACCAGAGGACCACTCTGAACTTATACCTCCCCAAGGAACGGAAGCCACACCCGAAACACCTACACCATTTTTATGGGCGACATCGGCGAATCCACCGGGGACCCACCCGTGTGGAGCCGTCCAGTCTCCGTAATGAGTAACGTATGACCAAGTACTGAAAGCCTCGGAATCGAACTTACCGTTAGGACGCGCATTGGTGTTACCATTGCTGGCATTTCCTACCGGAACCCAGAAAACGAGTTTTCTGTCGTTGGCCTCGGTGAGCGTCTCGTCGATCTGCGTGGCCGCATTGCGAAAACGTTCTTTGGGTTTCACACGGGAAACATAAAAATTCTCGTCCTCGAACAAATCTTCGCCGAGAACCCAACTACTAACATACTGACCGAGTTTCGAACTCTCCGGCCACGTCATGTAATCTTCTTTCAATTCTTGTGCTTGCGAAGAAAATGAAAGAACTAAAATTCCAGATAATAAAAATAGATTTTTTTTCATGGAAAATTTTTTTTGGTTAATAAAAATTTGAATTATTCTCAAAAAGTTTTTTCTATCTTCAAGTTCCGCGGACAGGAGGCGTTTTAGCGGCCTCCTATCCCGAAACGACTCTTTTTTTACAACACCACGGGAACACTATCGGCTTCGATAGAGAGAGTGCGACTTCCCACATTACCCGTAATCGAGAACGAAACGGTTGTCTCGTCGCCGCTGCCCGAGATATCCATGCTGCCCGTCACCTCGGCCCGAGCTCCGTCTATATCGACTACCGTACCGACAGGAATATCGTAATGTCCTGCATAACCGCCACCCTTATAGGCATCGGTCAACGTAAGCATGATTTGCCCATAACCCGATGTGGGCGAAATGAACACTACCAAATCGCCGCCCTCGTCATAAACCACCGAGTTTTCTTTCACGGTGTTGGAGGCGTTCAATTCCAAATCGACAGGTAGAGCGATCACTTTCACCTCGGCCTTCTCGGACGATACGCCAGCCACCTCGGCAATAACGTCTGCCTTACCGGCCTTAATACCCGTAATCGTCCCCTGTGTGTTATCGTCGCCGGTTTGCTCGGCAGTGAGCACATCGGTAGCAGATGAAGTCCAAGTCACGTCATAAGGATTCTCTCCTCCCGACAAAGTTTTGGCATCGATACCCCATTGCACAGTCTGTCCCTCGAAAAGAGTACGCGCATTACCCGATTTCCACAAAACAGACAAGATACCCTCGGTGACACTCACCGGAACCCTTTTTTCCTTGCCGTTGGCCGTAAGAACCAGCTCGGTCTCGCCCAATGCGAGTCCCCTCAGCTCTATGACATTACCGTTATATTCACCCACTTGAACTTTGGAAGGATCGACTGCCTTGACTACCGGCTTGTGATAAGCATAAGACGAAGCGGGAATCACTCCCGTCGTAAGTCTCAACACACTTCCCACAGGCATGGAAATCGGATCGTGGTCGACCGTAATTTCCTCCACCGGATAACGAGTCTTAAAGTCCTGCACACGGAACGTCGCTACGAACACCGTGTCGGGAGTAATACAATGGAATTCGGCTTCGCCTTCCTCCGAACCCGAGCGCAACGCAAGCACGGCATCGAATCCCTCGCCTTTCACATATTCCTCGGTCTTGCCCGTAATCAATACCCCATTACTCGAAACGACTTCCCAACGATAGGCATCGTAGCCCGCCTCGATATCCTCTTTGGCGCCCGACTGCACGTTCATGGCGATACGCACGGTATCTTCCGAATTGATGTCCATTTCGGCCTCGTACGTATAGGCAAAGTACATCGACAATACCTCCTTACTGGGACGGGTATTTATATAGGGCATATTTTCGAAACCTTTGCCATAGAAAGTAGCCAACAACTGGGGAGCCAACATGATATCGCAAGATGCCGACTTGGCCGTGGAAGCATCACCAATGGAAAGGGTGACTTTTCCCTTCCCCGAGGCACGGGGAGCTGCATAGTGCACGGCTACGAGACCTCTCACGGTGTCGACCGTCATCACCGGATCGAAAGCGGTTAGCCCTTCGAGAGTAGGAACCGGATCATAATCATAAAGAAGTTCTTTGGGAGAAACAGAGAACAGCACCGAATCGTGGGCCGTATTGTAACTACGTTTCGAAGTCATTTCGGTGAAAGTGCTGTCGTTGGGAATACACATCACACCGTCGGGCAAATTGCGCGACACGGTAACGGTAGTAAGGGCATATTTGCCGTTCTCCAACATGGCTTTGAGCCGGGTCTCTTTTTCCTGACCGCCATCCAAAGCCACCACAGCGGTATCACCCAGCAAGGCAGCAACCGTCTGGTCTTCTATCGACCAAGAGACAGGAGTCTCGATCACTTTCCCACTCACATTGGTAACCGTCGCCGAAATCCTCACCGTATCGCCCAATTTCAAATTAATGTCCATGGGATCGATGGTAATATACACCTCGGTCGCACCGTCGAGCGTAGCTTCCTCTTCACATGCGGTGAACGAAGTCACACCGAGGAAGCTCGCCAAAAAGAATATAAAGCTATATCGTTTCATGTTTCAAATGTTTTATAGATTAAAAGTTTACCGGAATTACCAATGTAAATTCGTTATCGGGGCTTTGCTCGCCTCGGGTTTCGGTCTGTTTATCCCAGAAAACACGCGAAGCGCCGGTGTTGGGTTGCCCGAGAGCCTGTACGAGTGAAGCGATCTCCAACGTATTGTTGGCTGTCTCCTCGATGGGAATACGACGTAATTGCAACTCGGTGTCGACGCCTTGGTCTTTCATGTTGTTCACATCGACCGGGAAGATACGGGGATATCCCGTGCGGCGGAACGTGGTCCATGCCTCGGCGCTCATGGGGAAGTTGGCGATATATTTCTGAGTGATGATTTTTTCCAGCATCACCTCCTTCGAGTCGCTCGCATCCCATTTCACACCCACTTTCACACGACCGGCTATGTTGTTCTCGTTGTTATACGGATCGACATAATCGATATCTTTCGCCGCAGTCTGGGCAAGATATTCGTCGATGACGGTTCCGTCGGTGATCCCATTCTCTTGGAAACAAAGACGGATACCGGCCTCATACCAACTCTGAGCGTCACGGCCAAGCGCATTCCAGCCTCTCAAAGCAGCCTCGGCCAACAAGAAGATACTCTCGGTGCGTTTGAAGAAAGATTGATGCATATATTTGAATTCGCCCGATAAAGTCGAGAATGGGCCATAACCGCCTTTGTCCTTGCCTGTGGTATTGCTGTTACGCATGCTGATACCCGTACGCACTCCGTAAACATCGATGGGAGCCTGTATACCCGTAGACTTCTCTTTAATAGGATATGCATTGGTATCGAACCAGCGGGTAAGCAGCGGGTGATTGTAACGTTTGAGAATATTTTCAAACGAAGCGCCCAAACGAATATCGTGCCACTCGTTACCGATACGCCACAAAGCACAAGCGTTTTGCTCCTGATAATAGGCTATATCCTTCGCATCGGTGTCGGTGAGGACACCGATTTCGTCGGTGACAGCTTGTTCAAATTTGGACTGAGCCGTACCCGGATTGATTTTCACCATGTTCATGGCCATACGCATTTTAATACAGTTGGCAAACTTCACCCACATGCGCCAATCTCCATTAGAGAGCGTCTTGATAGTCAAATCCTCGATCTTGGCGAACTCCTCGCGGGACGGCTGACGCTCTTTCAATATGCGTATAGCCTCGTCGAGATCGTCGAAAATCAAATTGTAAATGTCCTCGCCCTTTTCATAGGTCAACGGCGGAGTACGTTTCAAATTACGCCAGTCGCTAAAAGGAGCCGCGCCATAGAAGTCGACGATTTCGTGGCCTTGATAGGCTTGGATAATCAACGCCACAGCACGCCATTCGGGTTTACCCAATTCGGTAGCGTGGTGAATGGCATTGTAAGACTGTGTGAAAATCTGGTTATCCATAGGGCCCCCCAAATAATCGTTGGGGAAAGTATAAAGCGTAGGCAACGGACCACCGAAAGCAAAAGTACTCTTGGTAGTCGTCCAGTATCCTGCATAGTTGTCAATACTGTTCGCCCTGTAATATTGATATTTGTGAGGCGCCCACGATCCGTTAGGTTCGTGCGAATAGTTGATCATGAACGGAATAGCTCCTTTCAGCTCCTTCTCGAGAACAGTAATATCGGTAGCTCCCGCCCCCTCTTCGTTATTGTTGTCCATCTCCTCCTGCTTACCGATCAACCACGGATACTCCTCCTGAAACTGGTCGCCGCAAGAAGTGAACAAACCTACTGAAAACACGGATTCGATAACGAGGAATCCGATCGAATATATTGTTTTTCTCATATTGATGACTATTTATATTAAATCGTTCTTCATTAGAAATTGAATTTCAATGTTAACGCAAAACTACGCGTCGTAGGCAAAGAATAACAGTCGATACCGGAGTAACCGTTGGCGGCCGATACCGAGATGTCGGGATCCACGGGAGAATCTTTATAGATAAAGAACGCATTCTTCACCGAGAACTGAGCGGTCATACCTTGATTCTTACCGAACAAATTGGGCATGTCGTAGCTCAACGAGATGTCACGCATGCGCAAGCTGGTGGCATTATATACATGGTCTTCCATGGGAAGAGCACCGATGGTCGTATAGTAGTTCTCGACCGAAACTTTGTTCCCCGATCCGTCAGGTAGAGGTTTGAGAATATATTCCTTTCCGTTTTGCATAACCCGTTCTCCGTTCAAGCGGTCTTGTGCAGAACGTTCGGAAAGGCCGTACAGGTCGAGATCAGCCTCGGTCAATGACATCACCTTACCGCCGATACGGCCGTCTATCAAGAAATAGAGCGTGAAGTTTTTCCAAGTAAATGTATTGTTCCAACCGAGAGTGACAGGCGAAGTCATATTGCCCACTTTGGTCTCGTATTTACCGGAAGCCATCACGGGAACGGCATTCTCGTAATTACCGGCATCATTGATTTTGATATGGCCGTTTTCATCGCGGGCGAAAGAGTTGACATAAATATCGCCATAGCGTCCGCCTTCTACGTATTTAATCTTGAAAGCGTTGGGACCCATTTGCACTTCGTAGGGAGCGCCGCTCTCGGTTTTGTAAGTTTCGAGGATACGGTTGTCATTCCATGCGATATTGAATCCAGTCTGCCATCTCCAATCCTTATTGATGTTCCAGCGATAAGATGCTTGGAATTCCAAACCATAGTTGCGTATCTTACCTGTGTTGACCGGCTTCGATTCGCCATTGGCAGTGGTGACATACAAGAACTGGTTACGTAACGTCGAATTGTAATAAGTAAGGTCGAAGTTGAATTTGTTTTCGAACATCCAAACGTCCAAACCGGTCTCGAACGAAGTGGTCGTCTCCGGTTGAGGATCGTCGAACAAAGGAGGACGAGTACTGATCGTACCGTTGGAGAAATCGTAGCTCTGACGGGCGAACAAGGTGTTGGGAATGGGGTTACCTACCACCGACCAACTACCGCGCCATTTCAACTGATTGAGCCAATCCCGGCGAGGCAAAAACTTGTCGATGAGCACATTCACACCGGCCGAATAGTAATCGAACGATTTATATCCGCTCCCTTGCGTGAACTGTTGGAACGACTGTGCCCACTCCAAACGATAACTACCGTCGAGGTAAACTTTATCGAATAATCCGACCGAAGCCGTAGCGAAGAGTGCCGTGCTCCAATCCTTGTTATTCCAACTGTCCGAAGCCGATGTAGCACTTCCGTTAGGGTTGTTGGGACGGCTGTGTTTATTATTCTGAGGAACGAAAGCATTGGGCACACCGCAAGTATCTATCGCCGTAGTGATGCTCGTGTTACGATCGTAATGACGTGAAAAGCTGGTTCCCACAGCCACATTCACATCGATTTTATCATTGAAACGGTCGTTCCAAGTGAGCATGTGGTCATTATAAATGTCGCTCGAGCGAGAATCTCCATTGTAATATTTACCACCTACATAATCGAAGCCTACCCGGTTCATACCGGCATACTCCTCGTTCAGATTATTCTGAGTCACATAATCGACATTGAAACGCGTCTGATATTTAATATTTTGCCAAATCTTGGCATCCAAAGTAATATTTGCCAACAAACGGTCGCGCTTCAAATAATCGTTATACATGTTGGCCACCCAGTAGGGGTTGTTTAGATATTGGTCATACCAGTACCAAGTTTGAACCGGTTGTCCAATCAATTTGGGATTACCTTTCTCCGGATCGCTCACGATATTGTCGGCCACCGTACCGAGGTGTTTATAGTTATGCTTGAAATAACGCATATCGATATCGGCCGGAGTACGGTACAAAGCATAGAGAGCGCTCAATGCCTTACCCACAACAGGAGCGTTATCGGTCTTCTGATGTATCCAGTTAAGGCTCGTGTTGATATTGATACGCTTGTCGAACAACGAGAAAGATTCCTTGAACATCACGTTATTACGGGTAAACTTATTGTTCGGTATCAATCCCGTTTGATAGGTATTATTATAAGAAAAATAAGTTCGGAAGTTTTCCGTACCGCCACTCAACGTAACGCCGTTGGTCGTAGTCACGCCTTTGTTGAAAAAGTCTTTTACGGCATTGCGTGCAGAATTCATCAGATACGGGGCAGAAGCCACCTCGTCGGCCGAACGAGTACCGATCTTAGGACCCCACGCCGACCATTGGTCTCCGCCACTGATACCATAAATCTGTTGGGTACGAGGATACATGGCTATCGTCTCGATCGACGTGGTGCTCGACACATTCACCTTGACAGAACCCGAAGCACCCGATTTGGTCGTGATAACGATCACACCGTTATTGGCTGCGCTACCGTAAAGAGCTGCGGCATTCGGGCCTTTCAAAATCGTCATGTTATCGATATCTTCGGGGTTGATCGTCGACAAGAGGTCATCGCCGCTACGTCCGCCGCCGAGTATCATATTATCGGTCGCCTGCGTACCCATACCGTCTTGCATAGGTACACCGTCGACAACGATCAACGGCTGATTGGTTCCGAGAATAGAAGTGGAACCGCGAAGCACAATTTTAGAAGCTCCACCGCCCGCTCCCGAATTATTGGGAACGATAGTAAGACCAGCACTCTTTCCTTGCAGCGAGTTAATGAAGTTATTATCCTTGATACGGGTCACTTCCTCGTTCTTAATAGTCTGGGTAGCATAGGTAAGCGTTTTGGATTCCCGCGATATACCCATCGCCGTTACTACGACTTCTTGTAAAACCCGTGTCTCCTCATGCATAACGACATCGTATGAGGAAGCATTCGCCAACGACAAAGTCGCCTTTTGATACCCGACATAACTGAATTCGAGCACGGCATTATTATTCGGGACCTCTACCGAGTAAACACCGTCTATATTAGTAGAAGCTCCTATCGAAGTTCCCTTCACTAATACACTCACACCGATTAGTGGTTCTCCCGAAACATCGGAAACCACTCCTTTAATAGTACGCTTGCTTGGCTGGGTTACATTTGCAGTAACCTTTCCTGCCCCTTGATCTATTGCATTAGCAAAAAACGGAACAAAAAAAGACAAAGAAAACGCCAAAAGCCCAATTTTACACTTCTGATTTTTTTTCATGCTTTTAGATTTAACCATTTAATATTTAACATAAATAATACTATTTAAACATTCCTCTCTCGTATACCTTGCGTAAATAAATCTCACGAAACATTTTTACATACCGTATCAATAATATTAACCCTAAATCGAACTATATCCCTAGTGAGATTCGTAATTTTTTTCTATTTTTTTTGAACAAACGAAAAATAAAACCACGTTTATTAATCTTTATTTTATTTATATTCAGATAAATAAACACACAAAAATTTTCTTAATACAATATATTTATTTAAAATTATAATAAGGATAACAATATAATCTCCATTATTAACCTCTGATTCTTCAACATCGAATGAAAAATACTCCCGAACAAGATATTCCGATAAACACGCACCGATACCCTATCTCCCTGTTAAATTAAATAAAGCCGGGCATACATGATTAAATTTATTATATCTTTACTCAACTTAAAACAAGCAAAACATCATGCCCAAGAATAAAATAATTCTATTCTGTTTTCTGTTTTCATGGATAGGACTACACCCTATCGCTGCTATTAGCTTGGAAAAACAATCGACCGTCGGACAAAAGATTCGTCAGGCCATACAAGGGAAAAATGCAACGGTCGGCGTAGCATTCTCGATCGACGGACAATTATTTACGTTTAACGACGAACATCGGTATCCGCTAATGAGTGTTTTTAAACTCCATGTTGCCATAGCAGCTCTTCAAAAAATGGAAAACGAATGTATCGCTCTGGACTCTTTACGCTTCATCGAATCGTCTCAAATACACAAAGACACTTATAGCCCACTAAGAGAATTATACCCCGAAAGAAACTTTTATCTTTCTTACGCCGACCTCATGCGCTATGCCGTTTCTCAAAGCGACAACAACGCTTGCGACATTCTCATAGACTATCTCGGCGGTATCGATATCGTGAAAGACCGAATCGACAAATTAGGTATCACAAACTACAATCTCACCGAAACCGAAGAAACCATGCACTCTCGCATATCCAATTGCTATAACAATTGGAGCACACCTTCGTCTACACTTCAACTATTGGAAAAACTCTACAACGAACCGATACTGAATGAAACACATACCGAATTTCTAAAAAATATTTTGATAGAAACTTCTACCGGAAAAGATAAAATAAAAGCCGGATTGCCCGATAATATTGTCTTAGGACACAAAACAGGCAGCTCCGACCGTTTGGACGACGGAACAAAAATCGGCGACAACGATACCGGCGTAATCTATCTCCCGAACGGAAAATTATGCTTTCTCGCTATTTTCATCAAAGACTCTCGTGAGAGCGACCAAACCAATGCACAAATTATCGCCGATATCGCAAGAATCATTTACAATTCCGCGGTTCAAAAATAAGAAACATGAAACGCCCTTTCACATACATCATTCTACTTTATCTTTTAACCATCGGTTGTTCCGGGAAATCCGCTTCTGTTATCGGCGGGGCTAACGGATCTACCGAAATTATCGTTGCTGACTGTGATACCGATACGATTTTAACAGGAGATGACTTAGAAAAATTCGACAGTCTTTTCAACGCATGGGTAAACAATTACAACACCAACCCGATAACTCACCTCAGCAGCAACACGAATGATGCGAAAAAATTGGAACAATTTCCGCAATTGCTAAACATGGGGAAAAAAATCATTCCCTGTATCATCACCCGATTGCCCGACAAAAACCTATTTTGGACATTAACGCTATATGACGAACTGCAAGACATCGATAGCTTAAAGTCATTCGACTATACCCGAGGCGAACAATTCAGAGCACAAGAAACCCTCCGGAAATATGTAGAAGCTAAGTTACACAAGAAGAAACGGGTATTCAATTCAGATCAAGAAAAAATAAAAGCTATTCGAGAATTGGCTAAGGAGTACGGCTGGGAAGAAGATTCTACGCTCTCTCCCCGCGAAAAAGACTCCATACTCCTCAACTTAGATTACGAAATCACAGAGGAAACATTCAAATTTTACAAAAATGGAAATAACGAGGAGTAAAATACTAATCATAATGGGCATTATCATGCTCATAGGATTCATCACAATAGGGTTTTTCATTTTTCCGATAGGCATTACCCTATGCTCCATAATCGGATTATGTTATGGAATTATAGGCAAAGACAAATTATTCACCCGATGGTCATTCATCGGGTTATCGGTAGGAATCATTTTTTTAATCTACACCTATTACGTTATACAAGGAATGTAAAGAACTATTCCCCAATATAAAATGAAAGCACCGTATATTATTGATATACGGTGCTTTCATTTTATATCATCGTCGTTTTCACTCAAACATATGACGCAATTTACTGAATATTCGCTGTTTAGCTGTGAGTGTAGGCTGTATATTGGGTGCAGTTTTCAAATCCTCGAAATGCTTCTTTTCGCTGGCATTGAGGTTTTCTGGAATGTAAACCGATACATTTACAATCAAGTCACCTACTCCATAACGATTGACCGAAGGCAATCCTTTTCCCCTAAGCCGGAATATTTTTCCGGGTTGAGTACCGGGATCCACTTTTATACGAGCCTTACCATCAAGAGTAGGAACTTCGATAGAACCGCCCAATACGGCAGTCGGCAAATCGAGCAGCAAATTATATATCAAATCGTTCTCGTCGCGCAGTAAATCGGGATGCGGTTCCTCTTCGATTAAAATCAACAAATCACCATTCACACCGCCATGACGAGCAGCATTCCCTTTGCCCGCCATAGAGAGTTGCATACCTTCGGATACCCCGGCCGGAATATTCAACGTGATTACCTCTTCTTCACGTACGATACCTTCCCCAGCACAATGCGGACACTTCTTCGTAATAATACGGCCCTCTCCACCGCAGTCGGGACACGTAGTCGTCGATTGCATAGCTCCGAGAAAAGTCTGTTGTACCCGTGTCACTACTCCCGACCCGTTACATTTCGAACACGTCGTATAAGCCGTACCGTTCTCTGCACCCGTACCGTTACAATGAGAACAGCTCACATACTTAGGAACCTTTATTTTTTTCTCGACACCGGTAGCGATCTCTTTCAATGTCAGTTTCACCTTTACTCGTAAATCCGAACCTTTATTGACATGACGACGTCCCCCTCGTGAGCCGCCCCCGAAGCCTTCGAATCCGCCGAATCCACCACCGAAAATATCGCCGAAATGCGAGAAAATATCCTCCATAGACATACCGCCGCCACTGAAACCGCCACCGGCAGCACCACCTAACCCTTGATGCCCGAACTGGTCGTAACGAGCCCGCTTATCCGCATCACTCAATACTTCATACGCTTCGGCAGCCTCTTTAAACTTTTCCTCAGCCTCTTTGTTTCCGGGGTTCTTATCCGGGTGATATTGGATAGCTTTTTTACGGTATGCCTTTTTTATCTCCTCGGCCGTCGCATTTTTAGCGACACCCAGCACTTCATAATAATCTCTTTTTTCCATTGCTCCCTGTCCTATAATTTATTCCCCTACCACGACTTTGGCAAAGCGAATAACTTTGTCATTGAGCGTATATCCCTTTTGTACGGTATCTATCACTTTACCTTTTTGAGCCGGATCCGAAGCCGGGAACATCGTCACAGCCTCGTGATATTCTGTATCGAAATCCGCTCCCTCCGTAGGAATCTCCTTTACGCCGTTTTGTTCTAGATAGCTTTTGAATTTATTATATATCAAGCTCATTCCCTCTTTCACAGCCGCTAAATCATTACTTTCTTCCACAGCTGCCAATCCGCGTTCAAAATCGTCGATAACCGGCAGAATAGCTTTCATGCAATTCTCACCGCCATTCTTGATCAACTCCGATTTCTCACGCAACGTCCGTTTCCTGAAATTATCGAACTCGGCCATCAATAGCAAATAATCCTTCTGCATTTTCTCGATAGTCGCCTTCAAAGTTTCCAATTCGGCTGACAATCTGGCAGCCTCATCAGCCTCGCCTTCTTCACCGCCCTCCTCGGAACCTGTTTCTTCCGAAACTTCGGGTTCTTGGTTCAACGACTCTTTCTTCTCCTTTTCAGAAGCCTCATCTACAATATTTTGCGATTTTTCGCATTCTTTCTTTTCGGCCATATTTATAATTTTTCTTTTGTTACATTTTCATTTTCATCACGCTCATATCATCATTACCAATGAGCACCATTATAGTATCAAAAACACTGCCAAACAAGCCCAAACTGCACTTTTGTCAGAGTGCACTGCCACCTTCCCAATGTTTTCATTTCTATCCATTACCTGCAAAAAAGCAATTCCCTTTCTCCAAAAGAAAAAGAGCAGGGCAAACCTGCTCTTTTTATATCCTGTTCAAAAATAATAATTGTTCTTTAAACGTAAAAATCCGACACTAATCAAACTTCGGCACTATCTCGAATATCTCCACTGGCCCTTCTATTTGTACTTCGGAAACTACCTCGGCCAACTCGACCTTAAAAAACAACGAATCGATAACCGACTCAACCGCCAACGAACCATCGGGCCTAAACTGTCTCAAATGCACGACAGGAGCTCCATTCCCCGCCTCCGGCAATTCATTCACCAACAAAGTATATCCCTCGGTCCGAGGAGCGACCCCGAAAGAAAAAATTCCATTATTTCGATAACTTGTGCCTATTTGCTGATCAAACGCATAAAGAGCTTGCTGTACATCGTCGGACTTTAAGCTGAAACCCAAATGTTCCACTCTGGGAGGATTCACTTCGAATGAACGAACCGATGCGTAATTCGTGCGAGTAGATTCGAGTCTTTTCAATCGGACATATCTGGCCTTTACAGGCTCCCCGTTCCAACGAACGATATACTGTTTATTCAACTCTTCCGTCAACGGAGTCCATGCTTTACCATCAATCGAATATTCCACTACGGCATGGTCGAAATAATCGACATCGTCCACAGAATTACGCCCCTGCAAAATAGAAACTTCGGTCACATCTTTGACACTTCCCAAATCAACCCCGATCCAATCGCCGGCTTTTTGAGCGATTCCCGATGTATAATAAGTCGTAGTATCGTGATCAAACATTAACTTGCTCAACGTGGTTTTCGCATTATGGAACGAACCTATACCCCTATAACAGATAGGAGTCTCGCCCGACAACCGAGTTAAAAAGCCGTATGCCATATCGTCCATAGCATTTTCATAAAATGGTTGCAGTTTCATGGTCCCGCTTTTATGAGCTTCATAATCTTCTCGATCCTTCTTACTCATCAAGTTCCGAATATACTTATTCCAAAAATCGGCATCATCTTTACCGTCACGATAAACACGGGCAAGTTCCAAAGCCCGTTTTCCTCTCGTACCCAACTTTCCGAATTCTTGGAGCCACGGAGTCAACTCACTCATCAAACCTTTATTGGTGCAACCTTTTTCTATTTCGGCAGGAGCTTTCTCTACCTTATCGAATTCTGCCCAAAGAGCCTGAGCCTCCGTTTCATTCCAATCACCGATTCTGAATGTCTTGGTTTCCCACGATTCATCGCGGCGATAACCGGTCTCCGTATCGCAGGAATGAATAGCGAATGTCCGATAGGCCTCCCTTGCTTTCGGCATCAATTCGCCGAGTCCTCTCTCCCAATTATCGATAGGATTATAAGCCGCTATATTCCAGGTATAATCGGCAACCCCGTATAAGGCCAATTTCGAAGCCTCTCCATGTTCCATCGGATTACTTGCTATTCCGCAAAGATCATTAGAATCCAACGAAGTATTCAAGCCATAAACAGGTCCTTGCAAAATAATATTGCGCACATAGTCGGTAACCGGATAATTCCACCAAAAATATGCCGGCCGCTTAATTCTGGAATTAACCCAATCCAAAGTCTCCGGTGTTAAGTCGCTGCATACTACGTCTCCTGTCCAAAACACTTCTATCGACGGATCGAGAGTTTCTCCATAAATAGCAAGACTTCCTTGCGGTGTGGGGTTTGCCCAAAGCTTGGAATAATCGGTCGGACAAACCGTTAAATATGCTACATCGCCT
This sequence comes from Barnesiella intestinihominis YIT 11860, assembly GCF_000296465.1. Classification (NCBI taxonomy): domain Bacteria; kingdom Pseudomonadati; phylum Bacteroidota; class Bacteroidia; order Bacteroidales; family Barnesiellaceae; genus Barnesiella; species Barnesiella intestinihominis. Next base: position 110,615 of record NZ_JH815204.1, on the reverse strand, counting down.
TTGGACTTCACAAAATCCTTAGTCAATCTATTCAAAAGCTCCGTCTGTTTCACCGGATTTGTCCCTTCACCCGATATATCGTCGAAAAAGAGGGCGAAAGCCCGTACACCGAGGTCATACATCAAATTAAACTTATTAACGAGGTTTTGATAATCCTCCTCGTTCCATTTAATATCTTGTCCCGGGTGTATCGCCCAGACAAAATCGACCCGATTACGTTTACAAGCCTCTATCAATTCTTTGATATTTCCGGCCTCTTTTTCGGGATATGGAAGCCTCCAATTCGGACAACTGTGGTACGGATCGTCTTTCGGACCGTACAAATAACTATTCATCTTGAACTTTCCATAGAAATCTATCAAAGACATTCTCACCTCATGAGACCACGGCGTTCCATAAAATCCTTCTACTACTCCCCGGTATTTCAAATCGGGGTAATCGTCGATTTCCACATATGGTAATTCGCCCGTTACAGTCGCAGGACTCTCGACTAACTGGCGAAGGGTCTGCAAACCGTAAAAAGCTCCCCGCTCGTCATAACCGACGAGCGATATACCATTCTTTCCGATATTCATGCGATATGCACCCGAAACAGGTTTTACCCCATACTTAGCCGAAGCCTTCGAACCAAAATCGACGGAGAGTTTTACCCCCTTCTTGTTAAAAGTGACAAAATCCAAATCCTCGGAAAACTTTCCATGCTTATCTTTTAGACACACTCCACCCGAAATATCGAGCCTCCCGGTTGGGTCGAGAACCAGTTTATGAGGAGTAGGGTTAATAATTATCCCTTTATGATCCAATTTTTTACCCGGCACAGCAAAAACGTCTTGCGCTTCCGATCTCTGCGATGCCAAATCGAACTCCGATTCCTGCGCCGAAAAGGTTCCGCACAGCAACAAACCGATGCATACCATCAACGACTTTCTACAATCTATCATTTTCATAAAACTAATTTAAGCATGGAAATTTTATTATCTATCAAATAAACCCCATTAACGGGGTTATCCCTAGCGTTTTTTCAAAAATTTCTTGCTCAACCACCGTCTCACCGGCTCGTCATAAAGTTTCAAACAAAGATAGGCTACCAATATATTCCATACATAAACACACAAGGCTACTTGCCACGTTTCCCCGAATGTAAAATACTGGTTCTCAATCAACCAAGAATAGAACAAATACATAAACGGGTAATGCGTGATATAAAGAGGGAAAGAAATATCTCCCAAAAATTTACATATCCTCGTAGATGTTTTATCGGTTGTGTTTCCCGACGCACCCAATATAATAAGAACAGGAAATACCACGACTATACAAAAAGCCTCAAAAAGACCATTCATGCATATAGGTTCAACCCCTTCTACATAAGGAACACAAAACAAAACCAACAATACGAAAGAACATATCCAGAATGCCCCTCTCACTTTCACGGGTTTGAAATTACGAGACAACAACAGTCCCAAAGAAAACGGGAAAAGCATTCGCAACAATCCGCCCACAAAATTCACCGAATCGAGCGTCCAGCCTACCCCTATCATGCCATACCCCGATACATCGAAGATAGCGAAACAAGCCAGACAGATTCCCAGTAATACCACAAAAACAGTTAACGCCTTAGTAGACAAACGACGAATAAACAAAGCATACAAAATATTACCGATATACTCGAAAAATAATGACCAACTGGGACCGTTCAAAGGAAACATTTCACCATTACCCCGAACCTCATAACCTGCACCCGGATAGGCCGGAATGAAAAACATCGCGAAAAGCAAAGCCCACATCACCATCGACGTTGCTACATGAGTCCCGTCCCACTGTTCGCTACCCTGGATACAAAATGTAATCACACCTAAAACTGCACCCATGACAACCATCGGGTGAAGACGAATCAACCGCCGCTTAAAGAAATTTTTTACCGTCAGGCTCTTTCCCAAACGATCATCATAAGCATAACCGATAACGAAGCCCGATAAAATAAAAAAGAAATCCACGGCCAAATATCCATGATTGATGCTTTCTATAAGAGTACCACCGGCAAAAGCATACCCTTCGAAGACATGATACCACACGACCAAAAGCGCAGCTACACCACGTAATCCGTCAAGCAACTCATAATGAGGTTTGGTATCTGAAAACGCAGCAGAAGAAATTTGTTGCATAATGAATTGGTAATTTAGATTTTTGATTTTAGTGATGATTAATATTACGGCAAAATTACAGGACTTATATAATTTAAAATTTGTCCTATGTCAAAAAATCCTCCGAAAGGTCATTTTCGGGCTCCCCTGAGACGACTGAGCGTCGAGAGTGTTATACCCAAATACGATGCGATATACCCAAGTTGAGCTCGCTGGTTCACCTGAGGGAATTGCTGCCTGAACTCCTCATACCGTTCTTTTGCCGATAAAGTCAAACGTTCCTTATGGGAGCGATGCAAACGCCGGTACTCGTCTTGATGAATAATCCGCCCCCAATTAGCCAGTTCGATATTCGTTTCGAACAGCCGACGCAATTTATCCAGAGATATTCTATAAACGACTACATCTTCAAGGGTCTCCACAAATTCTTCGCTCATCTTGTTATAATAGAGTTCGTCCATACTGAACACGATTCCGCCCTCACACGAAAAAGAAGTCGTTATCTCTTCTCCGTTCACCAACCAAAACGAGCGAGTCATTCCCTTCCCTATAAAATAAGCCGATTTACAATACATGCCCGCCCTTATCAACTGATACTTCTTGGGAAAACGGCACAAAGTCATGCTCTCTTTCAATGTCCGTATCGTATCATCGGAAATCGGATATAAAGAATTTATCTTATCTATAATACCGGTCATGTAACAATCTTCGATCATTCTCTTTTTCAAAAACGATTTTATACGCTATACTTCACAAATTCCAGTCCAAACAAAACACCCCGGATAACAATCGGCAAGATCGACTTCTTTATCGAATAGGGCAAATACCGAAGAACCCGAACCGGACATAGATGCATATACAGCTCCCTGTTCATATAAACGATCCTTTATCTCTCCTATTTCCGGAAATCGGGCAAACACACTTTCTTCAAAGTCATTGATCAATCTACCTCTCCACTCCTCGACCGGACGGGAAACGGTATCCCTCACCGACTCTTCCGGCAATACCGGAGTAACCAACGAATAAGCCACCGACGTAGGCACGGAGACAGAAGGCTTTACCAATACGATTCGATAGGACTTCAACGACAATTCGATCGGCTCGAACTCATCGCCTATTCCTTTGGCTAATAAAGGTTTATTATGCAAGAAAAATGGGCAATCGGCTCCCAGAGAAGCAGCTTCCTTGTCAAGCTCGTCATCGCTCAACGGCAAACGAAAATAATCTCTCACCATCGCGAACAAAAAAGCGGCATCGGAAGAACCACCTCCTAACCCAGCACCAAAGGGTATGGCTTTATGGAGATAAATAGATATCGGGGGTAACGAAAAACGATGGCTCAATCTTCGCCACGCTTTCATCACCAAATTATTCTGGGGATCACCGTCTATGACAATTCCCGACAAAGACAACTCCGTCTCCTGTTGCGACGTTGGAACAATCTCCAAAGCATCTTGTAACTGAACGGGATAAAATACCGTCTCTATATTGTGATAACCATCGGGACGACGGGCTACGATACGCAACCCCAAATTGATTTTTGCATTGGGAAATCTAATCATCTATATCCTTGTTTTTCGAGAATCTTTGCGAAAATAACCATTCTCAGTCACATAGGCAACTCCACTCTAAAAAAGAATAAAAATTTCATCGAAGAGAAAATTTATTATAATTTTACCGACATAATAGAAAAACAGAAACAAATGAAAAAAAGAACCCTCACCGCCGGTACTATCCTTTTATGCCTATCTGCAATCTCTTTCGGGCAAAATTCTATAAAAGATTTTCTACATCAAAATCCACAATTTTTCGGTAGTACGGCTTCTGTTTATTATTGCAACGACACCACAGACACCCCGGCTCCAAAAGATTTCATACCGTTTCACATCGATCATATAGCTCGACACGGTTCACGCACCCACGATTCAAAAAGCATGGTTCCGAACCTGTACAAACTAATGAATAAAGCCGATTCTTTGAACCTTTTAACCCGGGAAGGCAAACTGCTGCGCAATCAAATCGACACCATCTACCATTTGATGAATCATCGCTGGGGAGACCTCACTCCGCTCGGAGCCCGACAACACCGGGATATGGCTCGTCGCATGTATCACCGCTTTCGTCCGGCGTTTACACCTCAGGACGGCAAAGTGACCCTTGTGGCACAATCGACCACGGTTCCACGCTCTATGGCGAGTATGGCGGCATTCGTCGCAGAAATGAGAGGTTATACCCCCACGGCGGAGTTTTCTATGGATCCCAGCAACGGATATGACAATACCCTGCGATTCTTCAAAGGAAAAGAATACCAACAATATCTCTCGAAAGGCTCATGGAAAAAGATACTCCGAGCCTATCAGGAAAAGCATACACCCACAAGGCTTATCGACCGTATATTCAAGAAAGGGTGGGAGCAAATCATACCCGATCCTATTACATTCATGACCCACCTATACGCTTTAACCATCATATTACCGAATACCGACTACGACATATCCCTGTATCCGTGGTTCACAGAAGAAGAAAAATTCGATTTGTGGAGCGCGAACAATCTATCGCAATACCTGCGTAAAGCCAACTCCATTCCCGGAAAAGGACTTCCTGTCGCCATTGCGAAACCTCTGTTAAAAGACATGTTGGCTACATCGCAAGCGGCGATCGACGGAAACGGTGTCGAAGCCAATTTACGTTTTGCACACGGTGAAAATACAATTCCTTTACTCGCCCTGTTAGGCATTGAGAATGCAGCCGTTGTAGAAGCCGATCCCGAAAAAGTAACCGAGGTTTGGCAAGACTTCAAATACAATCCTATGGCGACGAATATCCAATGGATACTTTATAAAAATACCGATGGGAAAATACTCGTGAAAGTATTGTTCAATGAACAAGAAACAAAATTACCCATCGATTCGGAATATGCACCTTATTACGATTGGAAGCTATTCCAAAAATATTGTGAAAAGCAAATGGCGAAATACCCCGATACGACACCGGCCCTGTAATTAATCGGAAATATCCGCCTGTTGAAAAGTTCATTATAAGATTCACTCACCAAATTTCCCGATAGCAGAAAGATTGACTACTTTTGTAACGGGAAAGAATTGCTGCATGGAAACTCGAAGAAATTACACTCGCCAGAAAAAAGCCTACGCTCCGAAAGTTTCGGAACAAGGCAAGCTACAACCTCAGGACAAAGAGCTCGAAGAAGCCGTGTTGGGAGCTCTCATGCTCGAAAAAGATGCCTATACCACCGTTTGCGACATCTTAAAGCCAGAGTGTTTCTATGAGCCGACCAACCAGCTCATTTATAGTGCAATATCCCGGTTGGGAGCACAACAACGCCCCATTGACATGCTCACCGTCACCGAGCAACTGCGACTCGACGGAAAGCTCGATGAAGTCGGCGGAGCCCTCCGTATTTCCGAACTTACCGGACGTGTAGCATCGGCGGCGCACATCGAATACCATGCCCGCATCGTAGCCCAAAAATATTTGGCTCGGGAATTAATCGAATTTTCCAGCGAAATACTCAACAAGGCCTTTGACGAGACCAACGACGTAGATGACCTTATGCAGGAAGCCGAGGGGAAACTCTTTGAAATTTCCCAACGTAACCTGAAAAAAGACGTTACTCAAATAGACCCGGTACTGAGCGAAGCTATCAGACAAATTCAAATAGCAGCCAATCGAAGTGACGGATTGAGCGGACTGCAAACCGGGTTTCACGACATCGACAAAATTACTTCCGGTTGGCAAAATTCCGACCTCATCATTATCGCCGCCCGTCCCGCTATGGGAAAAACGGCATTCGTCCTTTCTATGGCAAAGAACATGGCTGTCAGCTATAACACGCCGGTGGCTATCTTCTCGCTCGAAATGTCCAATGTCCAGCTTGTCAATCGTCTCATCATCAACACTTGCGAAATCCCCGGCGATAAAATCAAAAGCGGACAGTTGGCCCCGTTCGAATGGGAACGGCTCATGTCTCGTATCGAAATACTGAGGAACGCTCCTATATATATAGACGATACCCCCAGCCTTTCCGTTTTTGAACTTAGGACAAAAGCACGCCGATTGGTTCGCGAGCACGGAATCAAAATCATCATCATAGACTACTTGCAACTGATGAACGCTAGCGGTATGTCCTTCGGGAGCCGAGAACAAGAAGTCAGCACCATATCTCGTTCGCTCAAACAATTGGCAAAAGAGCTTCAAATACCTATCATCGCCCTGTCCCAGTTAAATCGTAGTGTGGAATCCCGGGGTAACGACAAAGACGGTAAAGAAGGGAAACGCCCGCAACTTTCCGACTTGCGTGAATCGGGAGCTATCGAGCAAGATGCCGATATGGTTTGCTTTATACACCGTCCCGAATATTATACGCGGTCCAAGGAAGATGCCAATGGAAACAGCATCGAAGGCTTGGCAGAATTTATCATAGCCAAACACCGTAGCGGTGCGACCGATACCGTGAATATGAAATTCGTCTCTTATCTGGCTCGATTCCAAAATTACGACGAAGACACCCGACTGACCGATTTCAGTGCACCGGTAACCTCGAAGTTCAATACTCCCGACACGAGCACACCATCGGCAGCGCCACTGTCTGGGAACCCCGATTTCCTGAATCCCCCCGGTTCGTCCAATAACGATATACCCTTCTAAAAAGAACTTTTATCTCCCGACCGATGTTATTCTTTCGAATAACTAATATAGTATGGAGAAAAAACGACAAAAAATCTGGACTGCGATAGGTGTAGGCATAGCTATCGCACTACTGTTATATTGGCTCACATTGGCCATTTGGATAGACGATGATACCGATACCCCTATGCCTCCTCCCGTAGAAGAAATCTCGAATTATTAAAATATACTAAAATCGCTCCGGATAAAAACTTTTTGCAATACGAGTGTGTTTTATTATCGAAACCGGGAAAGAAACGGCTCTCCTTAGGGAAAAAGAAGCGAAGCGTCGCTTCCGTCGAGCCAAAATCTCCGGTCTGGAAGAGTTAATTTATACGATAATATTCTTGTTTTTTGTGTGTTTCATTGGTATTATATTATCCTTTGTTTATTCCTGTAATAAACATTATCCTCTTTCTTGTTTTTGATATATTTCAAGTAGTAAAGCCCCGTCGTGAGACGAGGCTTTACTATTTACATTCCCCCATCAACGTATTCCGAGTCTGTTCAATGCTTGCTGGTATCGAATTGCATTTCGTTGATGCTCTGCCAAAGTCACGGCAAAATTATGATAGCCCGAAAAATCCTCTTTGGCGCACATATAAAAATACCCGTTCGGTGTATGTGTCAGCACGGCATTGATAGCCTGTTTCGAAGGAATCCGTATAGGGCCGGGAGGCAATCCCGTAACCCGATAAGTATTATATGGCGATTCTATGGTCAAATGAACATTCAATATGCGTTTCAGCGAAAAATCCCCGTGGGCAAATTTTACCGTAGGGTCTGCCTGCAAAGGCATGCCTTTACGCAATCGGTTCATATAAAGACCCGCAACCTTTCCCATTTCATCACGTTTGTTAGTCTCTTCCTCTACGATCGAAGCCAGAGTCGCTACCTCCACAGGAGTCAATCCCCACCGCTTTGCCTGTTGCTCCCGCTTTCCTTCCCAATAAATGCGATACTCCCGCTTCATCTTCTGTAAAAAAGATTCGGGAGTCACAGTCCAGTAAAACTCATAAGTATCCGGCAAAAACAAAGCCGGGAGAGTCGCTTTCGTAAAACCTAAATCCGCACAAACACTATCGTTGTACAGCAAAGCCAACAACTCCTCTTTCGAAAAAAACAACTGCCCCGATACCCTTTCGGCCAATTGTTCGAGAGTGCGTACGTTATTAAATGTAACTCGTATGGGAGATTGGCTTCCCCTCGACAATTTCAAAGCCATCTGCCGAGCTGTCATACCGGCATGAAGCCGATAAGCTCCTACACGAACATTAGAATCGAATTTATAAAACGACAGCAAACGTTTTACTCTCGGGATCGAATTCTCATCTGGAATCACCGAATGCAAAGCACTATCGAGCTGAACATCATTCCACTTCGGATAAACATAGCACACCGTTTGTTCGGTAATAACAGGATCATACAAATAACTCTTCATTACCGGAATAAACAAACATGCGAGAATCAAAATAAGCCCTCCTGTTATCCAAGCAAATATCTTTATACCTTTATTCACATTCGACATAATAATCCGATTATACACAGCGCAAAAGCACCTTGACGGGACAAAAGTAACGATTATTCCCGAAATAAAATAATGCGAAAAAGTTTGCTGTTTCAAATATTCCGCTTATCTTTGCGCTGCATTTGAAAAAATGGCGTCAACGACAAATCGTCCTTTGGAAGGATGGGTGAGTGGCTGAAACCACCAGTTTGCTAAACTGACGTACTCGAATGGGTACCGGGGGTTCGAATCCCCCTCCTTCCGCAAATGCAAAGTCCATAGCGTAATATATACGCTATGGACTTTTTTTATTTGAATCGATTCCCCCCATTGTCGAAATTTCAGAAACGGTCTTTGGAATATTGACACATTGGTTGTAATTTTGGAGCAATTTAAAATAAAGGTATGAAAAATTTCAAAAATATTCCTTTTGTCGAAATTTACACAGAAAAAACGCCTTATCGAAGAAACAAAATGCACCAATAAAAATGAATATTTTTAATAATATTCCAAGTATTTCAAATCTATTTCAAAATCACATTCAATTTTTGTAGCATGAATTTCAAAATCAAATCAAACAACGTTATGAATTATCAACGATTATTTCTATCGGGAATATTTCTCTCGCTATTCATGCTATCTGCATCCGCAAAGACATTTATCATCGGGAACGATTCGACCACGGTCCGCACCTCCGATACCGATTATGCCGATGAATTAGAAAAAATACGAATGCACATGCCCGATATAGAAGTCGGGAACGGTATATCTTTCCAACCTAAAAACAAAAGCTATAAACTCACGATGCGCATTCGCATGCAAAATTTGGTCGATATCGACTTCAACGAGAAATTCGAGGCTCAGGATATCGACGCCCGCGTCAAACGGCTCAGGTTACGTTTCGATGGATATATCTATACACCCAAACTCACCTATTTAGTTCAGTTAGGCTTCTCGCCTTACGATATGAAAACGCTGCCCAATGGGAACAACAACATCGTACGCGACGCAATGATTTACTACGTTCCCAACTCGACATGGAATATCGGTTTCGGACAAACCAAAATACGGGCGAATCGCGCCCGAATAAACTCTTCGAGTGCCCTACAATTCGTAGATCGTTCCATTGTAAACTCCGAATTCAATCTCGACCGCGATTTCGGTATCTTCGGAGAATACAATCAACATCTATTCGGCTCTTTGGATTTAGCGGCCAAAGCCTCTATTACTACCGGAGAAGGCAGAAACTGGGGAAACAATAAAGGGAGTGGACTCGCATATACGGGACGCATAGAACTATTCCCACTGGGACGATTCACCGGGAAAGGAGATGCTATGGAAGGCGATTATGAACGAGAACAAACGCCCAAAATCCTTTTAGCGGGAGCATACAGCTATAACGACCGAGCTCTTCGGGCACAAGGTTCCAATGGGGACAAATTACTGTTTGACCAGACCCGTAACCTTTCTTCCTATTTTGTCGACTTCATCTTCAAATATCAAGGATTTGCTTTTTATACCGATTTCATGGGGCGTATATCATCTTCCTCTCCGCTCATTAAATCGGGCGAAAATGTAGAACAATATGTCCTCACTGGAATGGGGCTCAACGTACAGGCAAGTTATCTCTTTCGTTCCAATTGGGAAATCGCATTGAGAAACTCTACCATCATGCCGGATAAAGAAGTACAGCCTTATGCCAATTATCGCAGTCACAACCAATCGACGTTCGGTGTCACGAAATATCTGATAGATCACAGATTAAAAGTACAAGCCGACCTGTCTTACAATTACAAAAATGAATTTGTCGATTCCGATTATAATCGCTGGCAATTAAGATTTCAGATAGAACTCGGCTTTTGACAAATCGACATAAGCAACCTAACACCTAAACAGTATATAAAATGTCCTCTCAGTACGATTTCGACACAATTATCGACCGGCATCACACCGGAGCTATGAAAACCGATGTTCTCTGTGAGCGCTATGGTCGGGAAGATCTCATTCCTTTATGGATTGCCGACATGGATTTTGCGGTCGCCCCCTGTATAACGGATGCTCTCGTACGCCGGTTACAACACCCGGTTTACGGATATGCCGAGGCTCCTGCGAGCTATTGGCAATCCATTATCGATTGGCTCGACTACCTGCATGGCTGGAAAGTAAAAAGAGAATGGATCACCTATATTCCCGGGATTGTCAAGGGCATAGGCTTGGCAGTCAATGTATTTAGTAACCCCGGAGATAAAATCATCATACAGACTCCGGTCTATACACCGTTCATGGCCGTCCCCGAAAGTAACGGTCGGCAGGTTGTACATAATCCGCTCAAATGGAACGGCTCCCACTACGAAATGGACTTCGATCACCTTGAATCGATCATCGACTCCCAATGCAAGCTGTTCATTCTCTGTAATCCTCATAATCCCGGAGGAGTGGTTTGGCCGTTGGAAACATTACAGCGAATCGCCGAAATCTGTGCACGGCACAACATACTCATCATTGCCGATGAAATTCATGCCGATATGCCTCTCTTCGGAGCCAAACATCACCCTTTTGCCTCGGTATCCGAAACAGCGGCTCAAAACAGTATATCATTCGGAGCTCCTTCCAAGACGTTCAACATCGCAGGCTTGGTCAGCTCCTATGCCATTGTTCCCAACGAAACGATTCGTAAGCGCTTCTTCGACTGGCTCACGGCAAACGAGCTGAACGAACCCACATTCATGGCGACCATAGCCACCGAAGCCGCTTATAACCATTGTAGAGAATGGCGCGAACAAATGTTAGCCTACATCGAACAAAATATACTATTTGTCGAAGAGTTTCTCGATTGTCATATTCCCGACATCAAAGCCATCAGGCCGCAAGCATCCTTTATCGTATGGCTCGACTGTACACGGCTTCACCTCGAACACGATGCACTCATCGACCTTTTTGTCGATAAAGCCAGACTCGCACTCAACGACGGTGAAATGTTCGGCCCCGAAGGCAAAGGACACATGCGGCTAAATGTAGGTACACCTCGCGCAGTTTTGCAAAAAGCGCTCGAACAACTACGTTCCGCCGTGGACGGGCTTAAACGATAGCTTACGAAATATGTCGAAAACAAAAAAACTTTCTTTTCGAGACAAATACCATAAACACCTTTGACTCCGAAGAATATCTTTTTCGGAAAATATTTTATATTTTTGCACCCGATTGGTACAAAAGCCTTTTTACTTTTGTATCTTGAAATAATATAGAACATTCTGAAAGAACGACTTTATGAACGAACTTGCCACGAAGTACAATCCCGCCGACGTAGAAGAAAAATGGTATGCCTATTGGTTGAAAAACGGTCTTTTCAAATCGAAGCCCGACGGTCGAGAACCCTATACCGTTGTCATTCCGCCACCCAATGTCACCGGGATTCTGCACATGGGGCACATGCTGAACAATACGATACAAGACATTCTGGTACGCCGGGCTCGCATGGAGGGGAAAAATGCTTGTTGGGTTCCCGGCACAGACCATGCATCTATCGCCACCGAAGCCAAAGTGGTAAATAAACTTGCAGCGCAAGGTATTAAAAAAAGCGATCTTTCCAGAGAAGAATTTCTCAAATACGCTTGGGAATGGAAAGAAGAACACGGCGGAATCATCTTGAAACAACTCCAAAAATTGGGAGCTTCCTGCGATTGGGACCGCACTGCTTTCACTATGGACGAAATCCGTTCCGAAAGTGTTTTGAAAGTATTTGTCGACTTATACAACAAAGGACTCATTTACAGAGGAGTCCGCATGGTAAATTGGGACCCCAAAGCCCTCACCGCCCTCTCCGACGAAGAAGTCATTTATAAAGACGAACACAGCAAACTCTATTATCTGCGCTATTTTATCGAAGGCGAGGATAAATACATTATCGTTGCCACCACACGACCTGAAACAATCTTAGGCGACACGGCAGTTTGCGTAAACCCCAACGACCCGCGTTATTCATTTCTTAAAGGGAAAAAAGTCATCATACCGCTGGTAAATCGAGTGGTTCCTATTATCATGGACGACTATGTCGATATTGAGTTCGGAACCGGCTGTTTAAAAGTCACCCCGGCACACGATGTAAATGACTATATGTTGGGAGAAAAATACAATCTGCCGAGTATCGACATATTCAACGACAACGGAACCATCAGCGAAGCCGGAGGACTTTACGTAGGAATGGATCGTTTCGACGTTCGCAAACAAATCGCCAAAGACTTACAAAAGGCTGGATTACTCGAAAAAGTCGAAGATTACGACAATAAAGTGGGTTATTCCGAACGTACCAATGTCGTTATCGAGCCCAAACTATCGATGCAATGGTTTGTCAAAATGGATAAACTTGCAGCCCCAGCTCTCGATGCCGTCATGAAAGACGAAATCAAATTCCACCCCGATAAATTCAAAAACATTTATCGGCACTGGATGGAAAACATTAAAGATTGGTGTATCTCCCGCCAGCTTTGGTGGGGACATCGCATCCCGGCGTACTACCTTCCGCAAGGCGGATTCGTAGTAGCTGCCACACCCGAAGAAGCGTTGAAATTAGCCCGAGAGAAAAGTGGTAAGGCCGACCTTCAAATGAGCGATCTGCGACAAGACGAAGATTGCCTCGACACATGGTTCTCTTCGTGGTTATGGCCCATCTCGCTTTTCGATGGTATCAACAATCCCGGCAACGAAGAAATAAACTACTATTACCCGACCACCGATTTGGTTACAGCCCCCGATATCATTTTCTTCTGGGTGGCTCGAATGATTATGGCCGGATACGAGTATGAACACAAACTTCCTTTCCGCAATGTCTATTTCACCGGAATCGTACGGGACAAAATAGGACGAAAAATGTCCAAGTCGCTCGGTAATTCGCCCGACGCTCTCGAACTGATAAAAACCTACGGAGCCGACGGTGTCCGCATGGGACTCATGTTGGCCGCACCTGCCGGAAACGACATACTATACGACGATGCGTTATGCGAGCAAGGACGCAACTTTAACAACAAAATATGGAATGCCTTCCGCTTGGTAAAAGGTTGGAACGTAGATGAAACCCTCCCCCAACCTCAAACGGCAGCCATTGCCGTAGAATGGTTCGACGCACAACTCAACCGTACGCTCGAAGAAGTCAAAGACCTGTTCGGGAAATATCGTCTGTCCGAAGCCCTCATGGCTATATACAAACTCTTCTGGGACGAATTTTCATCTTGGTATCTCGAAATGGTTAAACCGGCCTATCAACAACCTATCGACCGCAAAACCTACGATGCTACACTCCGGTACTTCGATGCACTGCTCCGTATGTTGCATCCTTTCATGCCCTTCATCACCGAAGAATTGTGGCAACACCTGTATGACCGCAAAGAAGGCGAAAGCATCATGACAGCACGCATGCCCGAGCCCCAACCGGTCGACATGGAAATCATAAACCGATTCGAAACGACCAAACTGGTCGTAGCGGGAATACGTACGATCCGCTTGCAAAAAGGCATAGCCAATAAAGAACAGCTCACGCTGCAAATTATCGGCGCACACGATCACTCGAACGATTGCATATTGACCAAAATGACCAATCTGGCAACGATCGAAACAATCGAAGAAAAAGATCCGGCCGCCGCTTCGTTCCGGGTACATGCAACGGAATATGCGATTCCTATGAGCAACGCCATCGATGTAGAAGCCGAATTGAAAAAACTCGAAGCCGAATTAAAATATGCTCAGGGATTCCTCAAAACAGTGATGGGAAAACTCGGCAACGAACGCTTCGTTCAAAATGCACCCGAAGCCGTGGTAGCTATGGAGCGCAAAAAGAAAGCCGATGCCGAAGAAAAAATCAAATCGCTCGAAGAAAGCATAGCAGCCTTGAAAAAGTAGTAAAAGACCATACAAAAAAATAAAATCCCGCTCTATCGAAATTAGATAGAGCGGGATTTTCATACCCGAACAAAAAAACAGCCCCACCCTTTACGACTCAATAGGAAATCAATGAGAATTGTCTTTTAGTTCCTCCCCTGTGGCATGGACATATAGGGAAGGTGGCACGGAATAACGGAGGGGCTAACTCAATGGAAATGTCGAAAAATACCGACAGTAACGGAAACAGAATCAAGCATCGGCTTCTCCCCTCCCTCATCTGCAATGGATAAGAGAAGTAAACGAAGTATCGGAGAACTCAAAACCCCAGTAGAGCAAAAACGCTGGAAAATTTCTACACTCCTCCCCTGCCGTGTCCCGTAGCCTTACGGGGTGTTTTGCATCGCAAAACATAGGGGAGGTGGCACGTAGTGACGGAGGGGGTAATAACAGGAATGGCAGGAAATATAAGGGAAATACCCGCAAGGAGAAGAGCTCAAATTCTACAATCAATCCCTATGCACTCCCCCTATGCCACTGACCTATCCCGATTTGTCATCTCGCAAAAAAGAAGTTCGGCAACACCTTCTCACCTTACAATTCTACCGAAAAGAATAAAAAAACCGTCCGATAAAAATCGGACGGTCGAAATATCGATTCGTTTCAAATATTAAAAACAATAATACAAGCTGAGACTTATCTCATTGCCGCTCAAAGACAAGCCCGACACGCTGCTTCCGTTATATTTAGTACGATATCCCAGAAAGCCGTAATGAGCTACCAAAGAGAAATTATCGGTCAAATTAAAAGATATACCCGGCTTAAAGCCAATTTCAAAACCGGTATCCGAATCCGCCCCTTTATACTTTTGAGTAGAAATACCGAAACCACCATCTACCAACAAGCCTACGAAATCTTTCTTCCAAAAATTCCAACGGGCATACGGAGCGATATAAAACGAATTGAAATTGTCCATATGAGTATAACCTATCATACCGGCAACCGTCCAAGTATCGTTAAATGCATAACCGAATTCAGGAGCGATTGTAATCATGGTATTTTCCGATGCATCATCGTAAAGTAACCCAAATTGACCACCCACAAAATACTGAGCATTGGCTGCTAACACACCAAACACAAGAGCTAAGGTTAAAACTAATTTCTTCATTTTATTTATTTTTTAGTTTATAATATGGAACAAAGGTAATCATTCGACAAAAAGATCGGTCTTCTATTTTCCCGTTTTTTTTCTTTTTGCGTTAAAATATAATAAAATAAGGAGGGAGTTTAAAACTCCCTCCTTATTTTATTTTACTATGATTTTCTTATTTCACTAGTTCAAACCCCATCAATACACCCTCATACTCATCGAGCAATCCACCGACACTTTTCAATGTAGAACTCTGAGACTTCGATGCAATAGTAGTCAATACCTTCACGAATCGATCCACATCGAAAAGCATTTCCAACGTATTGCCATTCTTGTTTATAACGGCATCCATAACCATTATGGGAATGTAACCACCCACGGCAGTAAATGTAACCACGAATCTTCCGCTCTCTTCGTCTTTAACAATATGACCGTTCAATTTCGCATTACCATATTTCATTACAAAAGTAGTATCGGCAAAAACAAATGAAACCCGCGAAGGCGTGATACCGGCCTTTGTATAGTAGGTCGCCAACTTTGTTTTCAAAGATGCAGCCACGACCTCACCTCCCGCCGATTTCAAGAAATCGCTGCTTTCGAACTTACAAGCAGGAGCCGAATATTTCCACGTCCCGGCTAAATCGGCAACCGTCAACGAAGCATCTGTACCGGCAATAGCACTCACAACCTTATTCACTGTCGATGAATTCAGTATGTCTCCAAGCCCACCCAACGAAAGCTGAGCTTTCACAGAGGTAAAAAACAAACACAAGCAGCATACGATAGATAATCTGCACACCCATTTTTTCATAATAAAATCTCTTTACAACATTATTTATTTACAAAAACAATACATCTCGAAACAATCTAATCTCACTTACCGATATCGAGTTCTGTTCCATTGCAAAGATACGCTCCAAACAATTAAAGTGTTCCTCAAAAACAGATTTTCGACAAAAAAATTAAAAATAAGACAAATCACGATAAAAGCACGACCACATTGAACCAAAACACTCCTATATCGTTATTATAGACAGAAAGGGCGCTCCGAAGGATTCCCGAAACCGTAACGGTAAAAGGAGGAGCAGCCATTACGAAGAAGGATATTCCTCTCAGCCCCTTTCTATTATAAAAAGACAGGTATCCGCCCCGGGATAGGGCGCATACCTGTCTTACTTTTTTATCGGATCAGTCCTTAAACCGTCGGACGACCTATACTATAATAAGCAAATCCCAACTCTTTCATCTCAGACGGATCATAAATATTACGACCGTCGAATATCACAGGTGATTTCATAGACCGGATAACCGTTTTCCAATCCGGCAAACGAAACTCTTTCCATTCCGTTACAATCAACAAAGCATCCACATCGGCAACCGCTTCATAAATATTCTCGGCATATTCCACCTTATTCCCTATCCGCCGCTTGCATTCCGGCATAGCCACCGGGTCATATACCTTTACACGGGCTCCTGCATCACATAACTTATCGATCAATATCAAAGCCGGGGCTTCGCGCATATCGTCGGTCTCCGGTTTAAAGGAAAGCCCCCACACGGCAAATTTTCGTCCCGATATTTTCCCGTCGAAATAGCGGAGCAATCGGTAATAAAGCAATTCCTTTTGCGACTCGTTCACCCGTTCGACAGCTTTCAAAATCTGCATATCGCAATCATTCTCTTCCGCCGTCTTTATCAAAGCCTTCACATCTTTCGGGAAACAAGAGCCCCCATATCCACAGCCGGCATACAAGAAGCGGCTGCCGATACGATCGTCGGCTCCGATACCTTTGCGCACGGCCCCTACATCGGCTCCCACCTCGTCGCACAATAACGCAATTTCGTTCATAAAGCTGATACGAGTCGCCAGCATAGCGTTAGCCGCATATTTAATCATCTCCGCCGAAGGAATATCGGTAATAATAATCCTGTACTTGTTGATCATGAAGGGCTTGTAGAGCTTTTGCATCAAAGCCTCCGCCCGCTCGCTTTCGACCCCAACGACCACACGGTCGGGACGCATAAAATCGGCTATCGCATTCCCCTCTTTCAAAAATTCGGGATTGGAAGCCACATCGAAGTCAATCTTTTCGCCCCTCTTATCCAACTCGCTCTGTATAGCCGCTTTCACTTTTCGGGCAGTCCCCACCGGAACCGTACTCTTGGTAACGACAACAAGATAATCAGTCATATACCGTCCCACACTATGAGCCACATCGAGCACATATCTCAAATCGGCCGATCCGTCTTCGTCAGGAGGAGTACCCACCGCACTGAACAAGATTTCCACCCCGTCGAGACAAGCCGATAGATCGGTGGCGAACCGCAAACGTCCGGCTTTCATATTCCTGATAACCATCTCGTCGAGCCCCGGCTCGTAAATAGGTATATCGCCACGCTCTATACGAGCTATTTTCTCGGCATCTATATCCACACAGACAACGTCCACTCCTATCTCGGCGAAACAAGTTCCCGTAACCAAGCCCACATAGCCTGTACCTACTACCGCTATTTTCATATATTCCAATTTTTTATCGCCCCTCTCCCACCGTTCGTCTTTAACGAGATAGTGGGGAGTACCCGCAGAGCGAGAGGGTTAAAAATAAACTTGACTATCTTCACATTTTGCAAAGATAGTACAAGCCGAGAACAGAAACAAAATTCGGGAAACCTTTCCTTCCCCCTGTAATGCTCCGCAGCATTACGGGGTGTCGCAAAGCAATAGGGGGGGGAATACATCTCAACCTCCTCCCTGCCGTGTCCCGTAGTATTACGGGGTGTTTTTGCACAGCAAAATATAGGGGAGGTAGCCGAAGGACGGAGGGGTTAAAAAAGGCTATCTTTACGTATAAAAATACAGAATAAATTTAAATACTATAAAATAAAAAATAATCGATTTTTTACAAAATCCGACCCTAAAAAAATATTAGCAAATTCCCCGGATTTTGTAGCCCAAAACTCCTATATCTCCTTAATTTATATTATTATACTTAACAAAACTTTCTATTGACTGTTTCATCTAAGAAAAAAATTTATACCTTTGAACCGATTTTCATTTGTGCAAATAAGAGTATTTACACAATGAAGCCGCTCATAAAGAGTTTATTAATATCTCTTTATCGGTGAAATAAAAATAAAATAAGCATGAAATTAAAAAAAATTTTCCTGTATAGCGCAACCATGCTATTGTTAGTATCATGCGCAAATGAGGATAAGCAAGGGTCTTCCGGATACGGTGCTATCAACGTACAAGTTTCAGCCGATTATAAAGTAGTTCCTGTAACTCGCTCCACAGCAGAATCAGCCTCGACAATCGAAAATCCCGATGTAAGCGAATTTGCTTTGAAACTGGTCTCTTCCGACGGTAGTTTTTCTCGGGCATGGGATAGTTTGGCCGATTTCGACCCGGCTACCAAAATACCGGTCGGAGCCTATACGATGAGTGCCTTCTACGGAGATATCGATATAGAAGGATTCGAAAAGCCGTTCTATCTCGGAGAAACCCCGGTAGCCGTGCGTGACCGGGAAAATAGTTCGGTAGAAATCAATTGTACATTGGCTAATGTAAAAGTAACCGTCGAGTATTCCGACGCTTTCAAAAAATACTTTGCCGACTATTCGACCACCATTCACTCTACCGGAGGAGAATACATCGAATTTTCTAAAACCGAGACGAGAGCAGCCTACGTAAAACCCGGGAAAATCACGATTCAGACCCACTTGAAAAAACAAAATGGGATCGAATCTACTTTCGAACCGGCAGCCATACCCAACGCAGCCGCTCGTCAGCACTACAAAATAAAACTCGACATCAGCGACAACAACGCCGGTGAAGCACAACTCAACATCAGTTTCGACGAGACAACCGAAACACAACCTATCAAAATAGACATATCCGATGAAGTAATGGTAGCTCCGGCTCCCTCTTTCCTCCTGTCTGGTTTTGAATCCGGTGTTCCGGTTGAAGCAAAAGAATTTAATTATCCGGCCGACAAAAACGTAAATATATCTCTCACGGCCAAAGGAGGATTGGCAGGGTGTACCCTTACGACCTCTTCCCGCAGCCTCGAAAGCAAAGGGTGGCCGCAAGAAATCGACCTCATAAATATGAGTGAAGACCAAGCAGAAATACTCCGTCGATTAGGGCTGAAAATCAAGGGATTCTCCGAAGTTGGAAATAAAATGGGATTCATCGACTTCACCGAACTATTCACACAATTACAAATTATCGACAATAGCGATCAACACATGTTCGCTATTTCGGCAAAAGACCTGTACGGAAAAGTTAGCGAATCGCCTATTTCTTTATCGGTAAAAAACCTTCCTTTAACATTCACCCTACAAGAACCCGAAGCCGTTTTTGTGGGTAGCTCTTCGGCCATAATTCCGGTATTATACGATGGATCCGATATCGATTTGGTTCAATTCAGTTACCTTAACGCCGAAGGCCACAAAGTAAATTGTACCTCGACAGTTCTATCGACCGAGGAAAATCTATACCAAGTTAAAATATCCGTCGAAGCCACAAACAAACCGGTAAAAATAGAAGCCTCTCTATCCGGTGGATTAAAGACGGCTGCGACTTCCATTCCTGTCCTCACGCCCGAATTCACGATATCAGCCGAAGAATACGACGTTTGGGCAAAAAAAGCCACCGTCAAGCTCACAGCCACCGACCCGCAATACCAAGAGGCCGTAAACCGTTATGCGGTACTTTTCGCAAACAGCTCAGGGCAGTGGATTCAAGCCTCCTCTACACACAAAGACAATATTTACACCATCAGCGGATTGTTCCCCGATACTCGTTACCAAATAAAAGGAACGTGCAACAGCCAACAAAAAAATGTCAACTATCACGGTAATTGCACAATCCACACCGAAGCCGCCGCGGGAGTACCGAACGGAGACTTCGAAAATTTGGCACAAACCATAAACATATCCGACATGAATCAAGGCGGAAAATGGTCGCCTACCGTAGGAAACCCCACCTACCAAAGCAAATGCAGTTTCAACGTCAGCGAACCTGTCGGGTGGGCCAGTGTAAACGCAAAAACAAGCAATACATCAGCAACCAACCAAATGTCTTGGTTTGTCTGCCCCTCCACATACAACACCACATTGTCATGGACTGGGACAGTCCCCGGAATCCCCATTTTCGGAGGTGGAGGAACCGACACTCCCGACATATACAAAAACCTGACAGCTCAAAATGGCTCTAACGCCATGGTCGTTCGCAATGTCGCTTGGGACGAAAACGGAACGACTCCTCCCCCCCACTATAAAACAAGAGGGTCGGCATACTATTACAGCGAAAACGTCCCCTCGATAGCCAACCGCTCCGCAGGCAAACTATTCTTGGGCACCTACTCCTATTCCGGTAATTCCGAATCCTACAACGAAGGAGCCGCATTCTCGTCGCGGCCATCGATTCTGAAAGGGTGGTATAAATACACTCCCGACAACAAAGACGGCTCTGAAACCGGAGTGATCTCGGTAACATTGCTAAACGGAAAAACGGTACTCGCATCCGGTACTATCAACCTTACGGCAGCATCAGACTATACCGAATTTACAGTTCCATTGGTCTACAACGTTACCGACAAAAAAGCCAATCTGTTGAAAATAATGATTACATCGTCCAATCACGCTTCCTATTCACAAAGCGAAGAAACCGCAACGATAAAAACGACCGACTACTACTCCCGATACGAATCCAATTCGAGGGGAGCGACTCTGACAATAGACAACTTGAATTTCATTTATGAATAAACCCATAGCGATATGAAAAAGATATTCTACATAGCTCTGACCATAGTCTTGGGACTGGCAGGCACATCTTGCGACCGCGAGAAACTCACCTACGACTCCGAACCCGGGGAAATTTCAGGGAAAACCGGAACTCTCGATCTTTCTTCTTTCGATGCCATACCCAATAACGACATAAAAGAAACCGAGAAAAAACCGATAAGCCGGGCTGTCGACACAGGCGGTTTTACAGTACAGATATTCCGCGCGGACAATGGTAGCGAAACCCTCGAAAAAAATTGGAAATACAGCGAAACCCCCGAAATAGTTACACTAAACATCGGTAATTATAATTTAAAAGTATTTTCCCACGAGGTTCAACCCGCCGAATGGGAAAAGCCCTATTACTATGCAGATAAAACTTTTTCTATCGAAGAAAACAGAGTGACACAAATCGATACGCTCGTATGTACCCTCCAAAATATAAAAGTCTCGGTCTCCTACTCCGAGGATTTAAAAACACTGATGGGCGAAGATTGCAAAGTATCGGTTACCGTTGGAGAAGGAGCTCTCGATTTTATGAAAGAAGAATCTCGTGCCGGTTATTTCCGTTCCGACAAAGAGAGCAATCTGCTCATCGCGACCTTCTCCGGTACGATCGACGGCTATGAAGAGGTCAATCGCATACAGGTAGACAACGTAAAAGCCGGCGAATGGCGTAAAATACACTACGATATCAAACGACCCGAACCGGGAAGCGAGACAGGAGGCGTCACACCGTCGGTTACACTCGACGCCTCGTGCCAAATCATCGACCATCTCGGGAATGTCACGATAGACGAAGAAGTCATTGTCGACCCCAACCCTATCGATCCCGGCACCAAACCCGATCCGGGTCCGGACCCCGAGCCCACCGATGCCCCGAAAATTACAAGCGCGACCGTAAAACTTGGAACTCCGGTCACTGTAACCGAGGGATTACAAGTAATCGTAGATATTACAAGCTCCGATAAGAACGGACTTACAGGACTTGTAGTCGATATAGAATCGCCGACATTGACTCCCGACGAACTTGCAGGTATGGGATTGGCCTCGCATCTCGATTTGGTAAATCCGGGCGACTTGAAAACAGCCATAGAAGGATTGGGATTCCCCACTGGCTCGAACGTCTTGAACCAATCGAAAGTAACCTTCGACATCAGCGACTTTATGCCGTTATTAGGATTATTGGGCGCAGGGACTCACAACTTTATCATAAAGGCTACCGACGCGCAAGGAACGACAACAGAAACATTAATACTCGTAACAGAATAATATGAAACGCTATATAAAAACATACTTTACTTGCGGACTGCTCCTTGTAGGACTGCTATCGGCTTGTAAAGAAGAAGACATGACCCTCGGCGAAGGATCGGTACGGTTGAACGTAAAAGTTTCCGACGAGGTGGCTGTCGTTTCCCGTGCTATCGACCCGGGCATATACGCCTCCATGCAAACCCGCATATACAGCAGTAAAGGGCTCATTCGTTATTACGATAGAGAAAATCTCATGCCCGACATACTGAACTTGGCAAGCGGACAGTATCATGTCTTTGTAATAGCCGGAGATTCTGTCCCGGCAGCATTCGATACCCCCTATTATACAGGATCGGCCGACTTCGCCGTCCAAAGCGGAGAAACTACCTCGGCCGAAGTAAAATGTACTATTGCAAATACGTTGGCGACGGTTGCGTTCTCGCCCGAGTTAGCAAACGTCGTAACCGACTATAAAGTAAAAATATTTACTACTACCGGCGAGCTCTCATTTACAGAATCTACCGTAGATTCCGTAGGATACTATATGCTCAACGGGAAAGACCGCAGCTTGGCATGGAGTTTCGAAGGGAAAAAAACAGACGGTAAAAACTATACCCAATCGGGGGTTGTCGAAAACGTAGTTAAAGCGACGAAATACGCATTCACATTCAGCTATAACGCCGACAACGCAGCGACCGGAGGTACATTCATCGACGTCAAAGTAAATGAATCGACCGTAGACTCCACCCATAATGTAGTGATTACACAACGTCCGCAAATTGTCGGAGACAAATTCGATATAACCCAACCGCTTTATTACGAAACGAACAGCGGAAAAGAAGCTGCGATTTGGGTGAATGCCGCGACCAAATTGAAAAATGTAAAACTTTCTTGTGAAAAATTCCCCTCCTTAGGACTCTCGGCCGATTCCATCGATTTCCTGTCGGCCCCCGAAGGCATCATCACGGAATTTCAAGTCAAAGGCATCGGAGCAAAACACATCTATCAGGAAGATAAAGACCTTTCGAACGCAAAAATCACTCTGTCCGAGAACTTTGTAAAATCGCTCCCCGATGGAGAATATATCTTCACAATAAAAGCCGTCGATACAAATGAAAAAGAAAATACACAGGTTTTGACGATAGTCGTATCCGATGCCATAGTCGTTACGGAAGCCCCGGCAAGATCCGGTATCTGGGCAAAGAAAGCCACGCTATCAGGGACTTTGGTAAAAGAAACATCGGAAACTCTCTCTTTCCAATATCGCAAATCCGGTTCGCAAGAATGGATATCCGTTCCTGCCGTCCTGTCGGGAACAAGTATATCTGCCGAGGTAACGCAACTCGAACCGGGAACGACATACGAATATCAAGCCGTTGCAGGAACACAAGCCTCGGTAAAAACAATAACGTTCACTACCGAAGAAGCGACGAAACTGCCCAACAGCAGTTTCGAAGATTGGCATACCCCGGACAAAGCAATGGTAATATACCCGCAAGGAGGGGAAATGTTTTGGGATAGCGGGAACCACGGTTCTGCGACGATGAATAAAAACGTGACTACACCCGACGAGACCTACAAACACAGCGGTAAATACTCTGTTAAATTACAATCTCAATTCGTTGGTGTCATGGGTATTGGCAAATTTGCTGCCGGAAACTTGTTCACCGGACAGTTTATCGGACGAGACGGTACGAACGGTATCCTCGATTTCGGACGAACATTTACCTCGCGACCGTCCAAACTTCGCGGATACATTAAATACACGCCGGGAACCGTAGACTATTCCGAAACTGATGCACTTACAAATGGCGCAACGGATATAGGCAGTGTCTATATCGCACTTGGAGACTGGGATGCTCCGGTACGTATCACGACAAAAGATAAAAACCTGTTCGATAAAAACGACGAAAAAATAATTGCCTATGGCGAATGGGATTTAACAACCCAAACACAGGGAGAAGACGGCGGACTTCTGGAATTCGAAATTCCTATCGATTACCGTTCTCTCACCCGTATTCCCAACTACATTGTAATCGTGGCCTCTGCCAGCAAATACGGAGACTACTTTACAGGTAGCACGGGTAGTACCATGTGGCTCGACGATTTAGAATTGATTTATGAATAAACTCATCTCTGCGATATGCTCATCTCTGCTTTTAGGGGTAAGCCTTACTACGGTTCACGCTCAGGAGTTCGACCGAGGTATTGTACTAAATACATTCATACCCAAAGGACAATGGGTAGTAGGTAATTCCATATCCTATTCCGAATATAGCAACGACAACTACCAGTTCCTCGTCATCGAAAACATGGACGGTATAGGCTACACATTCAAAGTAAGCCCCATGTTTTGCTACATCGTCAAAGATAATTTGGGATTGGGAGGTCGGTTTGCCTATGAACGAAGCCTGACGAAACTCGACAATGCCTCCATCAAAATAGGCGACGATCTCAACTTCGACATGGACAACGTGTATAGTCTGAGCCACTCCTATTCGGGAATGGCGATCATGCGTAACTACATCAGTATCGGGAACAGTAGCCGCTTCGGACTTTTCAATGAACTGCAACTCTCTTTGGGTGGTGGAGAATCGAAAATGGTAAACGGGTCGGGAGAATCTCTCACAGGAACATTCGAGCGTTCGTTCAACTTCAATATCGGAATAGCGCCGGGGCTCATGGCATTTCTCAATGACTACACAGCCATCGAGGTAAACGTCGGCTTATTAGGTTTTAATTACAGTCATGTCAAACAGACCACCGACCAAGTTTATACCGGTAAACGGTCTCAAAACATGGCAAACTTCAAAGTCAACATCTTTTCTTTGGGTTTAGGTATCGCTTTTTATTTATGAAAAACTTAAAATACATATTGATTTTAATAGGAATACTCATTCCCGGACAAATATTGCTTCATGCCGAAGTGCAAGATTCGACAACCGTCATTCCCGATACGGTAACCATCGTTCCGGGAAACACTTCTGTCGCCACGTCCGAGCCCGATACGATCGCCGAAAAACACGGGCTCAGCAGAAAAAAATACAAACGGGGATTGAAAAACTATCTGCTCATTCCCCAAAAGCAATGGATCGCAGGTTTGACTCTCTCGCACGGAGAATTCGACAGTAAAGACAATAACCTCCTGATCTTCATCAAAGATTTTAATTTCAAAGGCAACATAACTACCCTGAACCCATTCGTAGGCTATTTCATCAAAGATAACGAATGTATAGGTATAAAACTCGGATACAGTCATTTAAGTGCAAACTTAGACAATTTGGATATAGACATCGACGACGATATGCAATTCAATTTGGGCGATATACGTTATTTAGGCGAGACCTTCTCGGCCGCTCTGTTCCATAGGGCATATATCGGAATCGACAAAAACAAGCGCTTCGGCTTCTTCAACGAAACGGAATTAGCCTTTTCAAGCGGTTCGAACCGCTTTGTAAGAGGGAGCGACGAGTCATTGAAAAATACCAAAACAACGACATCTGAAATCAAATTGGGGTTAAATCCGGGATTTTGCGTATTTATCATGAACAACATCAGTACCAGTGTTTCGTTCGGAGTAGCCGGATTACGATACGGAACGATCAAACAAACGACGAATAACGAAGAAACCGGAAGTCGCAGATCGAGCGGAGCCGATTTCAAAATAAACTTGTTCAACATCAACATTGGCATGTGCCTGCACATATAGAAGTAAAATGAAACGAAACTATATACACATCATATACTCTCTTTTATGTACACTCCTCTTATCGGCTTGTATTAAGAACGATATTCCCTACCCTCGCATCAAAGCGCAGATATTAGGGATCTCCGCCGACGGACAAATCGGTACAGCCGCTATCGACAACGACAAACGCATGGTAACGATGGAATTGTCCGATACGGTCGATTTGCGACGAGTACATATCGAAACCCTCGATCTCACCGAAGGAGCCGTATCCGATCTTCCTTCCGATTCGATTATCGACCTCTCCAAAAGTTACACGTTGACACTCTCCATCTATCAAGACTACACATGGACGATAAATGCCACCCAAAATATCGAAAGAAGTTTCAGAGTAGAGGGACAAATAGGAGCACCGGTATTCGATGCCCATAATCACAGAGCCATTGCCTATGTCAATAAAGACATCGATTTAGCGAACATAAAAATCACCGAGCTCGTTTTAGGCCCTCAGGGAATAACCTCATATTCTCCCGAAAAAGAAAAACTCACCGATTTCTCTTTGGGATACCAAAAAGTCATTATCGTATACCACGGTATTATGGAAGAATGGACCCTATATATCGTACCATCTGAATCCGAAATATCTACCGACGGGGTCGATGCTTGGACGAATGTTGCTTGGCTGCACGGTAGCGGAAAAGAAGATGCCGAAAATGGATTCGAAATAAAAGAAGCGACAGCCGGCACATGGGAAAAAGTCCCCGACGAATACGTCACACACGATAAGGGAAGTTTCACCGCTCGCATGATACATTTGAAAGCCAACACGACCTATGTATGCCGAGCCGTATCTGGTGACTTGACAGGGAACGAAATAACATTTACGACCGGAAGCGCAGCCGAACTTCCCAACGGAAGTTTCGACGATTGGAACAAAGTAGGAAAAGTCTGGAATCCATGGGCCGAAGGAAGCGAAAACTTCTGGGATACAGGCAATAAAGGAGCCACTACATTGGGTGACAGCAATACACAACCCACCGACGACACTTGGTCGGGAACCGGACAAGCGGCTAAATTAGCGACCAAGTTCGTAGGAATAGGTTCCATCGGGAAACTGGCTGCCGGGAATATGTACACGGGAAATTACCTCCGTACAGAAGGAACCAACGGAGTGCTCAACTTCGGAAAACAATTTACCCAACGCCCCACACGGCTAAAAGGATATTTCAAATACACCTCGGTCGAGATAAACAAATCGAACGACGAGATGAAATATCTTATCGGACAACCCGATACCTGCCAAATCTTCATAGCACTCGGGGATTGGAGCGAACCGGTCGAGATACGCACAAAACCAAGTGACCGCAAACTATTCGATAAAAACGATCCGCATATTATCGCTTATGCCGATATGTACAGCGGAAAATCCGTAACCGAATACACACCGTTCACTCTTGAACTCGAATATCGAGATACCGACCGGATTCCCACCTATATCGTAGTAGTAGCATCAGCTAGTAAATATGGCGACTATTTCACCGGGGGTGACGGTAGCGTACTCTTCTTAGACGATTTCACGCTCGAATACGATTACTGATCGGCGATTTCCGGTGAATCCAAAAGCCGAAAAAGGGAAAAACCATATCTGACACTCCGCCCCTACTCCGAGGCCGATAGGAAATTTCGTATGATTTTTGCAGATAAGGCTATAAGATTTCTCTTGGCAAACAAGAATCCCTCACCTTCGCCCCTGCCCTATCCCGCAACATTACGGGGTGTTTCCGTAAGCGAATATAGGGGGAGTGCCCGCAGGGCGAGAGGGTTAAAACGAAAATATCTCATCTTCGACGAGCAGAGGGAGAGTAGGTTAAATAGCTCCCGTTCGCCACATAAAAATACTAGACCATAAAGGAAAAAGAATCTCCCTCCTCCCTATATTCTGAAAATAAGGAAGTCGACTCTTAGAATAAGGATTTATGTCCCACTATTGGGAAGATATTTTAAACCTCCTCCCTGTGTTTTGTACAGCGAAATATAGGGGAGGTGTCCGAAGGACGGAGGGGTTGAAAAACAGTATAGCAACGTTGTTGTAAGATTTCTATACTCCTCCCCCCCTGCCGTGCCCCGTAGCATTGCGGAGTGTCACAAAACAGCATGGGAAAAAGGCAGCTTTTCAATCCTCCTCCCCTGTGTTTTGCACAGCGAAATATAGGGGAGGTGTCCGAAGGACGGAGGGGTTAAAAAACAGTATAGCAACGTTGTTGGAAAGTTTCTATACTCCTCCCCTGCCGTCTCCCGTAGTATTACGGGGAGTCGCAAAGCAATAGAAGAGGGGTTAGAAATAGAAAAATTGTACAATCTATTTCTTTTTCTCCTTCGCAAATTTAATCGGCACTCTCGGTCGAGACAAAGCACGAATAACCAACCACACCCCGGCGATAACGAACGGAATACTCAACAACTGCCCCATATTCAACAACATAGTCTCCTCGAACACCTCTTGATTGTTCTTGATAAACTCGATACAAAAACGAGGTAGAAATATGCCTATCAAAAAGGTCCCGAAAATAAGACCCTCCCGTTCCTCCGCATTACGTTTCCAATACATATACAAAAGCAATCCGAACAGAAGCAGATAACACAAAGCCTCATAAATCTGGGTAGGGTGCGACGGTTCCGTAAAAATAGGGGCAGCACCCTTCATCCACTCCGATAAATTCTGTATGAACCGGAATCCCCACGGCAAAGTCGTCACATGTCCGTAAATCTCATGATTCATCAAATTACCCGTACGAATAAGCGCAGCGACCAAAGCGACCGGAACGACCAATCGGTCAAAAGTCCACAACATATTCCGGTGAGTAACCCGTCGGGAATATAGCCAAATGGCGATAATAATCCCTATCGCACCTCCGTGACTCGCCAAACCGCCTTCCCACACTTTCAATATTTCTAAGGGGTGCTGCGAATAATAATCCCATGCATAAAACAAGCAATGTCCCAAGCGAGCGCCCAAAACCGTCGCGATTACCACATAAATAAACAACGAATCGAGCCATTTCAGGTTCACCTGCTCATGACGAAACATGCGTTCCATCATGTTGTAACCGACAATAAAACCGATAGCAAAAAACAATC
This sequence comes from Barnesiella intestinihominis YIT 11860, assembly GCF_000296465.1. Lineage (NCBI taxonomy): Bacteria > Pseudomonadati > Bacteroidota > Bacteroidia > Bacteroidales > Barnesiellaceae > Barnesiella > Barnesiella intestinihominis. The sequence continues at coordinate 81,396 of NZ_JH815204.1, read as the reverse complement.
CGTACCACCGTATCTCGATAAAGCCGTCGTAAAGAGCCGGATTAGCAGTCCATGTAATAAATTCAGTCAACATATTTTAGTAAAAATAAAACCCTACCGATATTGGCAGAGGCAAAGATAGTGCAAGGTGAGCGCAGAGACAAACGAAAACCTCGTTTCCGATTTGACTATGCCGAACCGCAACCTATATTTAACCCAACCAAAGATACGAAAAACAATAGAAGAAAAAATGATAAAACCATTTCCCCCTTCTATTGTTTGTTACAATCTCGTCGAATAAACAAATTTATTTAGCTTATACCAACCGACGCACCAACTCGTCTCGATCACCATACAGTAAATCGATAACAGGAATTTCGATTAACGTATAGCAACCAGGACGTTGCAACATAGCGGCACGAGCCGTACATACTAAAACCTGAGCTGTCAATGCTGGATTATTGATAGACATATTGAACTCGAACCGCTGGTTCTGTGTCTTTCCCGAAACACCCTTCCGAGTCATGTTCACCCCATGCCCCATATCTTTCAAAGCATCGACACTCTCCACCTGCATGACATGCGTTTCATCATGGGCGAAATAATTGTCAGTCTTTATAGCGTGAGCCACCTCTTCGAATGTATAACCCTCTTCAAGTTCGATATAAACCATACGACGATGTATACCCGTTCCCAAAGGTATAGTCATCGATAAAGCCGCTTTTACTCCGGCGATAGCCTTCACAGCGACCGTATGTCCCATACTCATACCGGGACCGAAATTAGTATACGTGATACCTTTGGGGGCACAAGCCTCCATAAGGGCTCGCACGACCGAATCCGTTCCGGGATCCCAACCCGCCGATATAATAGCGACCGAATTGTATTTTTTCGCTGCTGCATCGAGCGTTTTGCGCAAATCGCATATCTGTGTGTGAATATCGAAACTATCCACGGTTCGTATACCCTTTTCGAGAGCCTTGATAGCGAAATGCTCCACTTCGCGAGTAGGCGTACAAAGAATAGCGACGTCCACATCTTTCAACTCGTCGAGAGAAGACACTACCGGATAAGCCGACAATTCTATGGGAACCTCCGAAACACGACGACGGACTATACCCGCTATTTCAAAATCAGGAGCGACTTGCAAAGCATCTAAAACAAAATGCCCTATATTGCCATAACCGACAATGGCAGCTCTAATCTTTTTCATATTCTATTCATTTAAATTACGAGGCGTAAAGATACAAAAAATCTGTAAAACCCAATTCTTGCATATAAATTTCTAACAATTTCCCCAAACTCCATACAAAAAGAGCTAAACATTCCATCTCGCTTTTCAGTTTGTAAACATCATTCCCTATGAGAAGTTCCAAAAACAGTTCGAAAATTTCGGGAACCCGTCCCACCCCTTCGTTGAACCCCGCTATGAAATACAATGACATATTACGAATAGAAAGGAAAGCCCTTTTTGAACAAAAAAACATCGATAAAGTAGTACACAAAAAGCTCTCTTTATCGTCTTTATAAAAAAGAACTTACATCTGATTACCAGTTAAACGACACTTCAACCTATGAAATCAAGAAAAAATCTTTGGCAATACACCGTAATACTGTCCATACTGAATATATTTTTTATAACCGCTCAGACATCTCACAATCAAAATATCTATGCCGATTTCAATTTCAGCCGAAACGATACGACTCACGACAAGTGGACGAAATCGATCGAAATAATCACACCTCGATTACGTACAGTTATCACCGACGACACAAAAATCACATTGAGAGCACCGGGAATGAATCGAGTATATGCTTATTGTTGGCAACAACCCACGACAGGACAACCCAATAAATGGGGGCACGATGTAAACCTCACCCCGGGAGGAATTGAAACAAAAGGAGCTGAAAAGGTCTCTTTCGTCTTTCCAGCCCGGGACTTCCCCTACGGCCCTACAAATATCCGCATATACGCAAGTAACAACGAGGGGAAAAAAGATGTATTTGAGTTACAGCTCTACAACAAAGCCGGTAAAAAATGGAATTACGGTATACCGGATACCGTTCCCTCTCAGGCCAAAGGACTGAAACTCGTATTTGAAGATGACTTCGATAATGAATTATCCATATCCAATGACGGCAAAAACGCCCGGTACTGCGCTCACAAGCCCCGATACGGAGATTTCAGCGGCTGGCCATTTTCCGATGTCGACGGTCCTGATAATCCTTTCGAACAAGTCGACACCTATTTGAAAATTAAAGCCCGTAAAAGAGCCGGAACAAAAGGAAGCTCAGGACTAATATCGTCTGTAAATATGGACGGTGAAGGATTTTTCACAAAAGCCCCCTGTTATCTCGAATGTAGGTTTACCGCCCAGTCTGCGCCCGGTACTTGGCCTGCATTTTGGACTCTCACCAGCATCGACCGAGGCATCAATGGAGACGAACTGGATATTGTCGAAGCCTATGGAGGGGTAGGAAAAGGTAACCCCAACCACCCGGGTTACTCCATCACGAGCCATTTCTGGGGACAAAAAGAACCCGATGGGACATATAAAAAACGCTTTAATAAACGAGTTCCCATCATGGAACTGGGTGGAAAATCATATTGGTCCACCACCTTCCATACCTATGGTCTATATGTAGGACGAGACGAAACGATATACTATTTCGACGGTATCGAAGTACTGAGGCATCCAACGAACGACATATCAAAAGAAAAACCGCTTTTCTTCCTGATAAACTATGCGATCGGAGGAATAAGCGGTTGGCCTATCGACCTCGAACGTTTCGGGAATGCATCGGATATGTATGTAGATTACGTACGAGTATTCGCCGAAAACGACATTCAATATTCCATACCACTTCCCGAAAAAAATAAAAATCACAAATCCCATCAATCATGAAAAACAGACTGTTATCCTACGGAATCATTTCCCTCGTTCTCGGTTTGACATCATGCCATACCAACGATTCTGTAAAATTCCAATTCGACAGCAAGAAAATCGTGTCGGGTAAAAAAATCGCGATAAAAGACATCGCACCCCAACTACCTACCGATTGGGACGAGTATGACTATGTAACCATAGAATTTCGTTCCACCACGCCACAGCGATTTCAATTAGGATTCACCACCGACTCAGGATACAACGAACTACGACTTATATCATATGTTCCCAACGCATGGAACAAATTAACCATTCCACTGAGATTTTTCAGAGAACTACCCGTTGCCAAACACGATATAGCAGCAACTTCCAATCAACCGAGAATAACAGGCTGGATCAACTTGGGAGGAAAACGAGGCCCTTTGACAGGAGTAGATTCAATAGGCATACGCATGAGAGCCCCTATCGATAACCCTACGATCGAACTGCGATCGATCGCTTTGTCAAAAGACGATCCCGGCGACAGGTACTTAGAGAATAAGCCCGCTTTCGACAAGTTCGGTCAATGGAACTTGGGCGACTATGAAGGAAAAATTTACTCCGAAGAACAACTTCAAAAAGAATGGCTGCAAGAAGAAACCGAAATTAACGAAACAGAAAATTTCAACTATTCCCGTTATGGAGGCTATTTGAACAAACGAGTAAAATCGACGGGCTTTTTCAGGACAGAACAGATCGACGATCGTTGGTGGCTCATCGACCCGGACGGATATTTATTCCTCTCCTATGGGGTCGATTGCGTCGCCCCCATAGGAGACTACTACACGAAAAACACCGACAAATGCACAAATATGTTTCAAGAACTTCCGCCCAGAGAACTTTTCGTCGAATCCGAGAATGTATCGCCCGAAACACATACAGCCTCTTTCGGTATCTGGAACCTATATCGTCGATACGGAAAAAATTATCTCGACCGAGCTGCCGAAATGACAATCAAAAGAATGGACAAGTGGGGATTGAATACCCTTGCAAACTGGTCGGATAAAACTATATACGACAAGAATCGAAAAGCATTCATTCTACCTTTGGAAAATATAGGGTTCGAAAACGAACTGATGGGATTGATGGACGTATATGACAACGGAATTGAAAAAAAGATAGACGAAGCGATTGCCCGTAATGTGGCAAAATACAAAAACAATCATTGGTTAATAGGCTATTTCATCGGAAACGAACCCGCTTGGATTTCGAAAGAAAATCGCCTGTGTTCCTTAATTCTAAATGGAAAAGATCGCCCCATCAAAACAGAATTACAAAATTTTCTGAAAGAATCCGGCGATACACCCGACTCCCGCAAAACTTTTATATATAATACATTCGAGAAACTCATGAAAGCCATATCCAAATCGTTAAAGAAGAACGATCCCAATCATCTGAACTTAGGAATAAGATATGGCTACATAGAGCAATTAGACGACGAATTGCTACGAATTAGTAAAGAGTCGTTCGATGCTTTGAGTTTCAACTGCTACGCTCTATCTCCCGACCACGAAAAAATGAATCATGCTTTGGAAATCTCTGGCTTGCCGATGATTATCGGGGAGTACCACTTCGGGACAGTCGACAGAGGACTCGCACAATCCCTATGGCAAGTGAACTCACAAAAAGAAAGAGGAGATGCTTTTCGGTATTATACCGAAAACGCCTTTGCTCACCGAGGGCTCATCGGTACAGGCTGGTTCCGATGGATCGATCAGAACATCAACGGACGCACCGACGGGGAGAATTACAATTGCGGTTTTATCGACGTTACCGACAGGCCCTATCCCTATATGGTCGATGCGGCTATCGAAGCAGCCAAATCGCTATATGAAATACATTCCGGTACAAAAACACCTTTCCATCAAGCGCCTAACGCCGTGGGACACTCTCCCATACCCGATCTCTGGGAATAAATAAAACTTCTATTCATTCTCACAAATCCATGAAGATTCCGGAATCTTCATGGATTTATTTTTTACCAATAAACAAAAATCAATCGTGTAACCCTCGTTTCCGCAGATAATCGAGCAAATATGCCGGACGGTCGGTCTGTATGATACGACAGCCGAGTACATCGATCAAATAACCGTACCCCTCGTCAGGATTGGCAAGCGACATGTCGTCGTCATGTCCTCCCGCCATTGTGTCCCACAAAGTATTATACCAAATAAGGGACTCCCCTTTCAACGAATCGGCAAGCATTCGGGGCAATGGGTTGCTATCTTTGACAAACAACAATTCGAAAGCGGCCGGCCGCATATCCTCGACAAATACATCTATCTGTCGTTTTGCATCTTCTTTATCGAGATTCACAATGGGCATATAAATTACCTCATCGAGATATTTCCCGAATCGAGCTTTCACCTCTTTCGCTGGCTTACTGCCTTTCATGATTATCTGTTCGGTCGTGCCGGTCTTTTGCAACAATTCATAAACTTGGTCGAAATAACGGTCGGCTTTATCCAAGTTAATCATTATTTTCCCCTTTGCGGCAAGTAAAGCCTCTTCCAAAGTGGGAACCTTGTGTATTGTTTTGATATTGCAACCGTTCTTTAACCGCAATGTTTTAATAGAATCGAGCGTCCAATCCGAGACCTTACCCTTCCCGGTCGTCGTACGATCGAGTTTAGAATCATGCATCAATATCAATTTTCCATCTTTCGTCCGCTGTAAATCGAGTTCAACGACATCGACCCCCATGCGAATTGCACTCTCGATAGCTTCCAACGAATTCTCAGGGAAATTACGCCAGTCTGCTCGATGCGATACTACGATTACAGAGTGGAGATTCCGATTCAACAACTTTTCCCGAATTTGGGCTGCTCTTTCTTGTGCCATTGTCGGAAGCATCGCTAATGCAAACAGGATCACTCCGACCGAAAATCTCGAATGTCTCACCTTCATTTCAATTTATGGTTATTATTTTCTTTACGATAATTGTTATATACCCATATCATAGATTTCCCGCTTACGAAAAAAAGCAGAAAGCGACGTAAACCCAACATGAGAGATAAACTATTTCATTGAATATTAGAAATCCAGTGATAAAAGTATCTATTCATAATACTCAATTATGATATTTAACGATTAGTATTATCGTTCTTAAAGCTCAAAGTTACAGAAATTTGTTAGACAGCATACAATTTTACACAAAAAACTTACCCTATAAATAAGATTTCATAGGAAGTCTTTGTACATACTTTTCCTACTTTATACAGATACACCTATTGCATATAAAATAATATTAAGAAAAAACCATTTAAATTATTTTATTCTCTACTTTATTTATAATATTATAATTTTGCGCTCTCATAATTAAATAAGAATTAAACTAATTAAAAAAACAAAGAAAATGAAACAGATTTACATGAGCGTGTTGCTTGTAATGTTGTTTACAGTGAATGTGTTTGGCGAACAGCATGCAAGTAAATTTGGAGAAAAAGAAAAAGTAGCGGTTGTATACGAAAACAATGTTTTTTTGAAGGCAGAACCGCGCAATAGCGTTGACGATGCATTGGGGTGTCCTCCTAATACCGTTCTCTCAGGTGCATTTAGTAGCGATGCCGACTATATGGGACAACAAAGTTCCGATATGGGTCGTGCCGACGGAGCTACCAAATTTTACCAATCCTTTTCTGGATGCTATCAGAAAGTGAACGGAATTCGCTGGTTAGGGAGATTCATGTTTTGGGACGAAGAAAATTACGAGTAGTTGTCTTGCGCCGACCGTGGCGGCATCGATGAAAATGGCGAAATGACAGAACCGATCCGTTTTGAAGTGGCGTTTTATGAAATGGGAGCCGACGGTTACCCCGGCAAAGAAGTCTACCGCAAAGAATTCGATGTCTTGGGAAAATTCACCGGAGTGAGTGCAAGCGAATATGATGATTTGGCACGCATTTACGAATTTTCGGTTGAATTGGACGAAACAATCTGTCTAGAAAGCGGTTTCTTTTCGGTAGCAGCCGCCAAAGTAGACAACGAAACGCATAATTGTGCTTTCAGTGTGTTCACATGTAGCAATGTCCCCGGAATAGGTTTAATTTGGATGGAGGCTTACGAAGAATATATGACCTCTCAGTTATCCATGTGTTACTGTTTAACGGGCGACGGCGGCTACATTGCACAAAAAGCATTGAAGTTCGAACGTTTATTATCTCCTTTGGAAACAGCAAGCGACAAATATGAAAAGGTACAGGTGGAAGTAATGAATATCGGTGAGCAAGCTATATCCGATGCGAAACTTCAATTATATTTAGACGATAAATTACTGGCAACCGAAGAACTGGGTGTGACACTAGCTTCTATGGAGAGCTACAAACACACGTTTGACCAACGGATCGATTGTTCGCAACCGGGTAAACATAATATCGAAATACGCAATGTCACGGAAGGCGATGAACAAACAGCCCATCAATCCATGTTTTTCTCTATTACAAAAAGAGAAGAAGGGATAGTTTGCGAATCGTATTCGACGGATGCAAGTTACGAATACATTACCTCAGTCAAAATTGGAAGCATTAGCAACCCAAGCGAGGGTAACGTATACAGCGATTTTTCTGATATGAAAACAAGCATTAAACCCGGTGAAGTGCTAGATTTGAACGTAGAGTGTGAAGGCGGAAGTCTATATATAGGTGCATGGGTAGATTGGAATGGAAACGGCTCGTTCGACGAAGCGGGCGAGTTTATCGGTTATCTTCCTAAGGGATCTATTAAAGTATCGATTCCTGACGAGGCGGTAGTCGTGCCGGGAGAAAGACGCCTACGAATCATAGCTTCTTATGAAGACATTCTTAGCGCTTGCGGTCAATATGGTTATGGAGAAACAGAAGATTATACACTGGTCGTGGAACATTCCGACAATTCACCGATCATTAAACCCGGATTAAGTATCATCGATTCGTACCAATCGTTCGACGTACGACCGGTAACGCTAGAAATAAAGAACGAAGGTAGTGCAGAGCTTACAGGAACAGCATCGGTACTTTATGCTCTACCTCACTCTCCGGGCAGCAAACAGTCGGCTTTTGCTACAAAAAATAGCAAACCTTCTTGGAGATTTACAAAATCTGCAAAATCCCATTCGGTTAAAGCGAAAGAAACCGAGTCGCAGGCAGAATTCGTATTGCGCTATGACAACGGACTCGAAAGCGAAGTATCGCTCAGCGGTGGTTCTTCGGCCGTGTATGCACAGTATTTTCCGGGCAATATGCTTGCTGGATTGTCGGGTATGCAAATCAGTAGTGTCGATGTATATATAAACGACGTACCCGACAAAGCTCAGGTGGTAATTTTCGGTCAAGGCTCACAGTCAAATGCCGGAAATGAATTGATGAGACAGACTTTTTCCCCAATAGCACAGTCTTGGAATCATATTGTGCTCGAACAACCTCTGACGATAGGGAATACCGATTTATGGATAGGTGTTAATATAGATGGCTTTGAACCGACAGACTTCGTGATTGGTATCGACGGCGGTCATGTACAAAATGGCTTCGGCGATATGGTTAAACTTGGCAATACATGGTGGTCAGCAGGAGACTTAGGTTTAAATAGTAACTTCTGTATTCGCGCGAATGTAATGGGTAATCGCACCCCGACTATCAACTGGCTCTCGCTTGATAAATATGAATTCTCTGTCGCTCCTTCTGTTATGGAAACGCTCACCGTATCATTAGATGCAACCCAATTACAGAGAAATACTTTATATGAAGCACAAATCGTGTTAGCCAATAACGATGCTGTAAGTAGAATTGTGAAGATACCAGTATATCTGAATAACGACCGGGAGTCAAAAGTAGAACTCCAAACATTAGCTTCGACAGTAGTTTATACATATGGAGGCTACTTGGTGGTACAAACTGACAAAGCTTTATCGAGTATATCTTTGGTGAATATGAACGGTGCTGTAATGAAAATGCAAAATGTCGATGGTTATACGACGAATATGAGCCTTGACAATTTGCAAACCGGCATTTATATTTGTTGTATTGTACATGCCGATGGAAGCCGAGAGAATGTAAAAATACCGGTCGTTCGATAGCCCCGGAAGATCATAATAGGTTAAAAATCGTATCAGCTTATTCTATCAATAAGCTGATACGATTTTTTTATTGATCGGGTATAAAGTACGGTTGTTCGAACTCAGTAGAAATTTAGTAGGGATAGACCCGAATTTTAACGAATGAAATGGATTGTATTTACCCTCCTCCTCTGTGTTTTTGCAATGCAAAAATATAGGGGAGGTGGCACGAAGTGACAGAGGGGTTGAAAACGGTATCTCATCAGCCGGTTTATATCAGACATATACCCTTCTTCCTTGCCGTGCCCCGTAATGCTATGGGACACGGCAGGGAAGAAGGTTGGATAGTTCCTGCTCGCCACATGAAAATGCCAGACTATAAAAGAAAAAGAATCTCCCTCTTCCCTATATTCTGAAAATAAGAAAGTCGACTCTTTGAATAAGGATTTATGTTCTACTATCGGAAGGATATTTTAAACCTCCTCCTCTGTGTTTTGCAACGCAAAATATAGGGGAGGTGTCCGAAGGACGGAGGGGTTAATCTCATAATCAGAAATTACTATGAAACTTTCCTCAACCCCTCTCCCCGGAGACTATTGTTTCCGGGGAGAGGGGTTGGAATATACACGGAAAACCACACACGACTAAGTGCAGACTGTCCGTGTGATTTTGTCAGATACGCCCGAGAGCATGATAAACATATAGATAAAGAACAACTCGATGAGCAGTACAGCAAAAGCATACAATAATTGCAAGCCACATTCGACAGAAACTATGTGATTACCCCTATTGCTTTGTATTATCTCTTTTGCCCCCCATAAAAAAAGAAACCCCGTTTTACCGGGGAATAAACTGTTGTACCTCAAAAGACGGATAACGATGTGGAGTATAGCGGACTCGAACCGCTCACCTCGACACTGCCAGTGTCGCGCTCTAGCCAGATGAGCTAATACCCCCTTAATGCGGTGCAAAGATAAAACTATTTTTACGACTGTACAAAATATTGAGAAGTTTTTTTACCTTCACGATAGACCGAGGCAACAGGCATTCGGCAGGAGCCAAATAAATTTGGCTCCTGCCCCCATTTTTTTTACCTTTGTCAAAAGAATAATATGGTTCTCCGAACAACAAGATAACCCCATACCACTATGATTATATTCAACACCACATACCACGCCGATCACTCTCGGAAAGATGAATTTATAAGTTGGTTAAAAAATTTCTATATTCCGGCTGTACTGGAACACGGAGCTTTACAAGAACCGCAACTGACCCGTATTTTCGCTGAGAATGAGGAAGAAGGCATAAGTCTTTCCCTGCAATTCAAATCGCCCGATACCGATACGCTCGAACGTTGGCACGAAGAGTGCGGAGAAACACTACTCTGCGATATGCAAAAGAAATTCGGCAAGCAAGTATTGGGATTCAGTACCCTATTGGAAGTAATCGACTTATAAATGAACACGACAAACGATAGAATTATTATCGGCATCGACCCCGGGACCAACGTCATGGGCTACGGAGTCTTGCGTATCGTCGGTAACACCCCCGAACTGATGACTCTGGGCGTGATTCAATTAAACAAATTCGAAAGTCACTATCTGCGATTACGTCGCATTTTCGAGCGGGTCTTAGGCCTCATCGAACAATATCTTCCAGACGAGATGGCTATCGAAGCTCCATTCTTCGGAAAGAACGTGCAATCCATGCTGAAACTCGGACGAGCGCAAGGAGTCGCTATGGCAGCCGCGCTCTCCCGCGACATTCCCATTACCGAATACGCTCCGTTAAAAATCAAAATGTCGATTACCGGAAACGGAAGTGCATCGAAAGAACAAGTCGCCGCCATGTTACAGCGCATTCTGCATATCCCCGATGAAAATATGCCACCCCTTCTCGATGCCACCGACGGATTGGCCGCCGCTCTCTGCCATTTCTACCAGACCAACCGGCCTCATCTCGAAAAAAGCTACAACAGTTGGAAAGACTTCATCAACAAAAATCCCGATAAAGTATCGTCTGGAAAGAAATCCGACCCAAAATAACAGGGAGCTATCATTTTATCGAACGACAAACGACCGGCATCTCCTCACCTCGATTTTCTTTCAAACAAATATACGTCCGATACAACGGCGTGCCCCTCTTGCCTTCTGTGACACGAATCAGTAGCCCACGAACATTATATCTAAACACAAAAGAAAATTCAAATATTTTCTCTACAAAATAAGGTCAAAAATAGAATAATCCACTGCATACTCCATTTCAAACAACAAATATTTCGGTAGACAAAACAACAATTATCCCTATATTTGTAACTGCGAAGATAGGACACGGTTCGGCATAGCCAAGTCGGAAATGAGATTTTCGTTTGTCGCTGTTCCCAGCTTTCCGTATCTTCGGCAAATGCGAAAAGCAGACTACGGTTCGGTAAAAAACGAACATATTCATTTTATCCGATTCTTATCTTTCGTTATATGACAATCATAGACCGAGATATATGCAGACATTGAAACAACTACTCGACCAACGCATTCTCATTCTCGACGGAGCTATGGGAACGATGATACAACGTTACGGACTGAACGAGCAAGATTTCAGAGGTTCGTTGTTCCCCGATTCGGCAGTGGAATTAAAAGGGAACAACGATTTGCTCTGTCTCACCGCACCACACCTCATCGACGAGATACACCGTGCCTACCTCGAAGCCGGAGCCGACATCATCGAGACGAATAGCTTCAATGCCAACGCCATATCGATGGCAGACTACCGTTTGGAAAGCCAGGTAAAGGAAATAAACCGGGCAGCCGCCCGCATAGCCCGGAAGGCTGCCGACGACTATTCAACACCCGATAAACCCCGATTCGTGGCCGGTTCGATAGGGCCCACGAACAAAAGCTGTTCCATGTCCCCCGATATGGAGAATCCCGCTTTGCGAAATCTCGACTTCGACACACTCGCGACAGCCTATCGGGAGCAAATCACGGCCTTGATAGAAGGTGGCGTGGACCTTCTGCTCATCGAAACCATTTTCGACACGCTCAACGCCAAAGCCGCCCTTTTTGCTGCACAGGAATCTATGAAAGCGACAGGACGAGAGCTTCCTGTCATGCTCTCGGTAACAGTCACCGAGAGCGGGCGAACGCTATCGGGACAAACTCTCGAAGCCTTTCTTACGGCAGTCTCCCATGCCGAAATTCTCTCGGTAGGTTTGAACTGTTCGTTCGGAGCAAGAGAAATGAAACCCTATCTACATCGGTTGGCATCGATCTCCCCCTATTACATCAGTGCTTACCCCAATGCCGGACTGCCCAATCGGTTGGGCGAATATGACGAAACGCCCGCATCGATGGCTGCACAAATAAAAGAATTTATCGACGAGGGACTGGTAAATATCGTGGGTGGTTGTTGCGGAACGACACCCGAGCACATAGCCCGCTATCGGGAAATCACACAAAATGCCTCGCCCCGCCGTCCCATCGCGAAAGACAATCGTCTGCACATCTGCGGGCTCGAAGACCTCGTTGTCTGCCCCGAAAACAATTTCGTCAACATAGGCGAACGCTGCAACGTGGCAGGCTCTCGCAAATTCCTGAGGCTCATTCACGAAAAGAACTATACCGAAGCGCTCGATATCGCACGCAAACAGGTCGAGGCCGGCGCACAAATCATCGACATCAACATGGACGATGCCATGCTCGATGCCCGCAAAGAGATGGTAGACTTCTTGAATCTCATCGTCTCCGAGCCCGACATTTATCGGGTTCCTGTAATGATAGACTCTTCCGAATGGGAGGTTATCTCCGCCGGCTTGAAATGTCTGCAAGGGAAAGCCATCGTCAACTCCATCAGCCTGAAAGAAGGAGAAGAAACATTCCTCGCGCATGCCCTTGAAATCAAACGGTTAGGAGCGGCGGTAGTCGTCATGGCTTTCGACGAAAAAGGCCAAGCCGATACCTATGAACGGAAAATCGAAGTCTGCGCCCGGGCTTACAAGCTCCTCACCGAAGAAGCAGGATTAGCGCCTTGCGACATTATATTCGATCCCAACGTGTTGGCGATAGCTACCGGAATCGACAGCCACGACAACTATGCGGTAGACTTCATTCGAGCTACGGCTTGGATACACGAAAACCTGCCGGGAGCGAAAGTGAGCGGAGGCGTGAGCAACCTCTCCTTTTCGTTCCGAGGCAACAATTTCATTCGCGAAGCCATGCACGCCGTCTTTCTTTATCATGCTATCCGCAACGGGCTCGACATGGCGATTGTCAATCCCGCCACATCGATTACCTACGACGATCTACCGACCGAAACTCTTGCGCTCATCGAAGATGTCGTATTGAACCGTCGGCCAGATGCGACCGAACGTCTCATCGACTTCGCCGAGAAACATCGGGGCGAAGCAGTCAAAAAAGAAAACAATATCGACGAAGACCGTCATCGGCAACCTGTCGCCGACCGACTGAAACAAGCTCTCGTCAAAGGCATATCGACACACCTCGAAACCGACCTCGCAGAGGCCGTCCGTCAATACGGCTCGGCACTCGCCGTCATCGAGCAACCCCTCATGGACGGCATGAACCGGGTGGGACAACTTTTCGGCGACGGGAAAATGTTCCTTCCCCAAGTCGTCAAGAGCGCCCGCACCATGAAGCAAGCAGTGGGTATATTGCAACCACTCATCGAGCAGGAAAATACCCGCAATGGAGAAACCTCCAAACGGGGAAAATTCATTGTAGCCACAGTCAAGGGCGATGTGCACGACATCGGGAAAAACATCGTCGCCGTCATTCTCGCCTGCAACAACTTCGAGGTAATCGACCTCGGCGTGATGGTTCCGGCCGAAAAAATCGTGGAGCGAGCCATTGCCGAACAAGTCGATTTCATAGGGTTGAGCGGACTCATCACCCCCTCCCTCGAAGAGATGTGCCACGTCGTTTCCGAAATGGAAAAAGCAGGACTGCACACACCGGTCATCATAGGCGGAGCTACCACCTCGAAACTCCACACGGCCGTCAAAATCGCCCCGTGTTACAGCGGTGCGGTCATACATGCCGGCGACGCATCGCAAAACCCGCTTATCGCCGCACAACTGCTCAATCCCCAAACTCGTGAGGAGTTTATCCGCAGCATACGCACCGAACAAGAAGCACTGCGCAACTCCTTGAAACCGGTCGATTTAGTCACCCTATCCGAAGCCGAAAGATACGCCCCCTACATAGATTGGGACACATATACCGCCCCCCGGCCTCGGCAAATGGGATTGCACACCGTCCCCGTCACTGTCGGCGACATACGACCTTTCATCAACTGGCGGGCATTCTTCTCCGTATGGAAAATAGGCGCAGGCTATGCCTCCATAGCCGACATGCAAGGGTGCGACCACTGCAAAGCCGTCTGGCTCGCCTCTTTCCCATCGGCCGAGAGAGCCAAAGCCGCCGAAGCCATGCAGCTCTACAAAGAGGCGAATCGTCTGCTCGACACCCTCGAAGCAGAAAACAACACCTCCCCACAAGTCTGCTATCTACTTGCCGAAGCCGCCTCTTACGACAATATCATACGACTGCGGCTACCCGACAGCGATTTCGACATACCCTGTCTGCGGCAACAAGTGCGTAAATCCGAAGCCAATGCCCACTACTATTCTTTAAGCGACTTCATTCGCCCCGCCAACGACGGGAAACCCGATTATGCCGGACTATTCGCCGTCACCGCCGGAAACGAGATACAACGTCGCATAGAGCTCTTGCGTCGGGACGGAGACGACTATACCGCCCTCCTGCTCCAATCCCTCGCCGACCGTCTTGCCGAGGCTGCCGCAGAATGGCTGCACCGGCAAATACGCCGAGAATTTTGGGGTTACGCCCCCGATGAACCCGACCTCGACTTGCAGTCCCTCCTCTCCGTCCGGTATAGGGGAATACGTCCGGCAGTAGGCTATCCCTCCCTGCCCGACCATTCCCTTTTCTTCGATTGGGACAGAGCGTTAGACTTCTCGCGTATCGGAATAACCCTCACCGAAAACGGCGCCATGATGCCCAATGCCTCTGTCGCCGGACTCTACATCGCACACCCCGATGCCCGCTACTTCCACATCGGGCACATCGACGAAACCCAGCGCGAACACTATGCCCACCAAAGAGGCTTCACCCCCGAAGAGACCGGCAAATGGCTATCGGTATAATAATAGAGGGGTACTCTTACACTCCTCCCTGCCGTGTCCCGTAGCCTTACGGGTTGTCGTAATGCGATATAGGTGCACTTCTCTGCAATGAATAGAGGGTTACACCCACCCTCCTCCCTTGCCGTACCCCGTAGCATTACGGGGTGTTTCCGTAAGGAAATATAGGGGAGGTGGCACGCAGTGACGGAGGGGTTAGAAAAGCTCTCAAAAACGGAAAAAGTCCCCGCCTTTATCGGGCGGTGAAGACGCAAGGGAGACGGAGGAAAGAGGGCGAGGACTGTTTGAGCAAATGCGAGTTCCGCAGACCCCAACGGTGACCGTGGCGGCAAACCGTTAAGCCCGATAACTGCGGCGGTGCTTCTTTGTTCGTTCTTCTCGCTGCTGAGAAAAATGAATAAAGAAAGTGAATAATGTAACAAGGACTTTCTTTGGCAGGGAAAGTAACAGAGTCTGGACTCCCCTATCTATATACCCCCTCCCCAATAAAATAAAACGATCTGAATACTCTATATTACCTGCGCCAACCCGGCATGAACGTTTTTACGGCGCAGAATAAAACAAGTATTATCCGGTAGAGAACAAAAATTCAAATACTTAAATTTGATTTTATTCTTCTCTTGACCTATCTATCTTTGCGGTGCAGGAAAGACAATGGTCTCTTCCGGCAAATACATATTATTGAAGCGTTTAGTTTTATCCTTAATAAGAAAATCGCCAATTTTCAAAACACAAGGGATAGACGGTACAAACGTTCATGCTTGCGTATACAATCAATCGCCCATGCGGTGTTGTTATACGACTGGCGTGGGTTGGCTGTTTATTTTGTGTTGGGTGTTTGGCGATACCTCTTATTAGATAAACTGACAAGTTCCCACGCTTTTCTATTTTAAATGCCGAACGAAGGGGGACAGGGAGGCAACACAAAATTTATACATATGATGAAAACACGAGTACAGAAATGGCTGCCGGTAATAACCGGGCTGATGTTCTCGATGCATGCACTCGCTTACGATTTCGAGAGCGGAGGAATCTATTACAATTACAAAGAATTTTCAGATTCGGAGGTATATGTTACCCACAATGGGACTCCCTATTCCGGGAACTCTTATTCGGGGCATGTGAAAATACCCAAGACAGTCACCTACAACAGCAAAATGTATCGGGTGCCGAAATAGGGCAGCAAGCCTTCAAGAGCTGTAAAAAATTGATATCTGTCGAGATTCCCGAAAGCGTGACAAAAATCGGGAATGGGGCTTTTGACTATTCGGGTCTATCTTCCGTAAATATACCCAATAGTGTAACCATAATAGAAAATAACGCTTTCAGCTCGACCCAATTGACATCAATCCGTATTCCCGGAAACGCAACTCAATGGGAAAGAGCTTTTGCCGGATGCAGCAAACTGACAACAGTCATTATCGAGAGCGGAATAAAAAAAATAGAAAAAGGAGCTTTTGCCAATTGCACCGGACTGACCTCGGTTTCCATACCCAACAGTGTGACAGTCATCAGTGAATCTGCGTTTAGCTCCTGTACGGCATTGACGTCCATCGACATACCCAATAGTGTCACGGAAATAAGTTCAACAGCATTCTCGGGTTGTAAAAGTCTGATACATATATCTATACCCGAAAAGATTACGGGAATAGGCACATCGGCTTTTTCCGACTGTACGGCTCTTTCCTCTATCACATTTCCCTCCACCCTCACAGGCATAGGCGACAACTGTTTCGAGGGCTGCACCGGTTTAACCACCGTCGACATTCCGGCCACAGTCTCATACATAGGCCATACCTCGTTCAAAGATTGCACGAAGTTAACCTCTGTATCCATTCCCGATGGCGTAACCGGGATAATCGGAAGAGAAGCCTTTTCCGGGTGTGTAAAATTAAGCTCCATCACGATCCCTCAAAATTTGGAAGGCGTAAGAGCCAACGCTTTTTCCGGTTGCTTGAATCTGAAATCGGTTACATGGAATGCGCGAGATTGTTCGTTCAGTAGAGACAATGTCTTCCCTACCTCCGTTATCACCTCGTTTACATTCGGCGATAATGTGGAAAAGATTCCGGAAGGCATTTGCGAGGATATGGAAAAACTCACTTCCGTGACTATTCCCGAATCGGTGACAAGCATCGGGAAAGAGGCGTTCAAAAATTGTACGGAACTGACATCGGTCGTATGGAAAGCGCGTAAATGCGCAAATTTCTCAAATTCGGCCTATTCACCTCAATTCAACACCTGTCCCAACATCACCTCGTTCACTTTCGGAGAAAATGTAGAGAAGATTCCCGCGTATCTTTGCTCCGGCATAACACAAATTTCAGAGATATCCATACCCGAGTCCGTGACATATATGGGTAGGGCTGCATTCAAAGAATGCCCGGGAATAACCTCGGTAAGATGGAATGCTCGTACTTGCACAGACTTCACCAGTGCTGAAAACTCTGCGGGATTCAACACCTGCCCCAATATCACTGCATTCGCTTTCGGGGAAAACGTGGAAAAAATTCCTGCCTATCTCTGTTTCGGTATGGAAAGGTTGACCGAGATAATCCTTCCTCAAAAAACGACGACTTTGGGAAATGGAGTATTCAAAAACTGTATCGGGCTGCAATCCATAAGCATACCTCTATCTACAACGACCATCGGAGCCGATGCTTTCAACGACTGCATGGCATTGACATCGGTAATATGGAATGCGCGCTGGTGTTCGGACTTTACATCATCTCCCTTCAATGCCAGCCCGAATATCGCCTCATTCACTTTCGGAGAGGGGGTAGAACGGATTCCCGCTTTCCTCTGCCGGAGATTGGAAGCGATAGACGAAATAACATTGCCCGAAGGCGCGACCTATATCGGGGCGGAGGCTTTCTCCGGCTGTTCGGGCGTGACAGTGGTGAACCTCGGAAACTCACTGACAAATATCGGCAGCAAAGCCTTCTACGGCTGTGGACTATCCACAGTCTCTATTCCCATGAGTCTGACGAGCATAGGAGCAGAGGCTTTCGGGGATTGTGTCCGGTTGAAGTCGGTTATATGGGATGCCCGAAATTGTTCCGATTTTGCGACCTCGTTCCCTGAAACGGTAACCGCCTTTACCTTTGGTAAAAATGTACGTCTGATTCCATCAGGAATCTGCCAAGACATGGCTTTGATAGATTCCATTTCCATTCCATCTACGGTAACCCACATAGGAGATTTCGCATTCTACGGTTGTGATGGATTGGAACGAATAATTTCTTCGGCTTCTATCCCGCCGACTATCTCCGAGACGACCTTTGAAGATTACACTACAAAATTATATGTGCCAATAGGCAGCAAGACCCGATACCACGAAGCAGACTATTGGAGCAACTTCACTGACTTGCGCAATGATGGAGCCTCCTACACGATTGTCCTCTCGACCGATATTGAGAAAGGTAGCGTATCGGGAGGAGGCCTGTACGAAGACGGTGAAATCGTCAGAATTTCCGCTACCCCCAAAGTCGGATACCTATTCGCTCGATGGAGCGACGGAAATACCGAGAACCCTCGTAAGATCACCGTAGAATCCGAACTATCTTTAACTGCGGAATTCACCGCGGTCTGCCGATTATCTGTCTTATCGAACGATGCAACTATGGGTACGGTGAAAGGCTCGGGTGAATACGCCGAAAGCACAATTGTTATTCTCTCCGCTTTACCCAACGAAGGATTCCAGTTCGCCCGGTGGAATGACGGAAGTACCGAGAATCCAAGACCCATGACCGTTATGGACGATACCGAACTAACTGCCGAATTCTTACCGCTGCACAGCCTTTCGGTAGCGGCTGACAATACCACCACAGGTATAGTAGAAGGTTCGGGTGAATATGCCGAAGGTACAGTTGTTATTCTCTCCGCCTTACCCAACGAAGGATTCCAGTTCGCCCGGTGGAATGACGGAAGCACCGAGAATCCAAGACCCGTAACCGTTATGGAAGATACCGAACTGACTGCCGAATTCTTACCGCTGCACAGCCTTTCAGTAACAGCTGACGCCACCACGGATATAGTAGAAGGTTCGGGTGAATATGCCGAGGGTACAGTTGTTATTCTCTCCGCCTTACCCAACGAAGGATTCCAATTTGCCCGATGGAATGACGGGAATACCGAGAATCCAAGACCCGTGACCGTTATGGAAGATACCGAACTAACTGCCGAGTTCGAAACAGGCTCGCACCGGCTGTCGGTCCGCTCGGGAAACGAAGATATGGGTAACGTGACTGCTCTATTAACAGCCACACCGAACACCGGATATCAATTTATTCACTGGAATGACGGCGACATCTCCAATCCGCGCACAATAGCCATATCCGAGAATATCGATCTTATTGCCAAGTTTGAGGCCAAAGCCACGAATACAGATGCGATTTCGAATGATAACGAACGTATTTCCGTAATAGGCAGAACCCTGTACGTGGAAAACGGAGGAAAAACATATCGGATATACAATACCATAGGACAACTCGTCTATACGGGAAACGACAGCGAAGTGTCTCTCTCCAACCCCGGTATTTATACAGTATGCACAGGTAACCGAACACAAAAAATAATGATAAGATAACACGCCCCACAATCTTTTATCTTTCAGACTAAGGAGAAATGACAGGTAGAAATCTGTTATCTCTCCTTTTTTACTCCCCCTCTCCTCTGGAACCGGTGTCTCCCCTATTGTATATTACCATTCATTATTATACATTTGAAAAAGTAAGACATCAGAGTATGGCATAAGTCCGCCTCCCCTTTGGTTCACGAGACCGAGCAGTATACTACCTTCACAGCACAAGGGAGAAGTGCACAATGCTATCCTTATACCGAAACTGAAATGCCACATTCAACCCTCTCCCCCTGCCGTTTCCCGTAGCATTACGGGGTGTTTCCATAAGGAAATATAGGGGGAGTTCCCGCAGAACGAGGGGGTTAAAACAAAAGGCATACAAATTCCAAGAACAAACCCTCCGAAGAAAGTTCAATTATGCCATAAATCAAAGATGGCAAGACCATACATTTGCCTAAAAAAACAGAAGTATGGAAACACAAGAACAAATTTTGAAAGAACAACGGTTGAAAATAGAAACACTCCGGTATCGAATCCTGTTACGATACTACGAGTTACTGCTCACATTAGATGTAATGACACAACCCAACGAAGTGAAAACATTGATGGGGTATATCAACACACTCGAACGCTACGCCAAAAAGTATGAAACAAAACCCGTTAAAAAGAAATCGGGAAAGCGAAAAGAGCATATCGACGAAATACCGGTAACCGATGAAAATACCGGAAGCGAAGAAACAGATTATATGCCCGACAATCCGAGTAACCTTTTCGACCTGTTGGAGGACAGCGACGAGACATACCCTCCCGAAGCCGATGTGTTGCCCACCGACATAGACGACTTTTTAAGAGCCGGTTATGCCCGCTATCTGAAACAAAAAGAAAATAAAGAGAAAAACAATCCGGCTCACCCGCAATTAGAGGATTCTCAACCTTGAAAAAAATGTAAAGACCGAGAACAAAATGCGAAAAATAATTGTTATCTTGCAATAGATATAACAGTATAAAATTATGCCACACCGTCTTTTCGTTCTCCTCTTTGGAATATTATTCATAGGTCTCCTCCCCGGTTCGGCTCGACAATTCCCGGACAAAATATGGCATAAACTCGATTCCATTCAAAACTATCGGACCGAGTTCACATATACAGTGACATTACCACTCACCGATTCGGAAATAAACTATCGGGCAGAACTCTCCTATCGAAAAAATCCAATCGACACACTTTGCGGATATTCATACTTAATCGATTACAAAGCCGAGAACGATACATGCCCGTATGCCAATTTTATGGCTTACGACAACGGCGATTACTTCCGGTTCGACCGTGATCGGCTACGAGAATATCATCATCGCGAAGACAAAGAACCGTTCGCACATAGAGGTAACAATCCGGGAGTACACCGTTCGGGACTGTTCACCGAACTTTTCCCGGCTGAAATATCCCGACAATTAAAAACATTCGTCGGGAAAAAAGATTGTCTCGTACAATTTTTCCCCGACACGCTCGTGCAGGACCGTCTGTGCGACGCCATACTCGTGAATGACTCCGTAAAGGGCGAATTGTCCCGAACCATACTCTATACATTCGACACCCACGACGGGATGCCCCTATATCGGGAAACCGAAAATAATCCGGGTCATTTAGGTTCGCAAACCGTTACTGTAAAATATTCGGGAAACGATACGGATACGAAATTCCCCTCCGACTATTTCGGTGAGACCAACCTGCTGGAAAATTACGGAGAAATATTCCTCCGATTCCGAGAAGGCACTTATGCAGCCTCCGACCGGGTAGGACAAAAAAGTCCGGAGTTTTCCCACAAATGGGGTGAACATCGGTTTTCTTCCGATCAGTTGAAAGGACAAAACTGCCTGCTCTTATTCCTCGACGAACGAGGCGAATTTTGCAAACAAGCCCTACAAATAGCCGAATCCGTATCCTTGCAAGAAAATCTGACGCCGGTTATACTCTACATAGAGAAACAACCCGAGAACATAGAAAACCGTTCGGGAGCCATCATACTGGAATATACCGGAAAAACAGCCGGCGAGTATGGCGTGACAGGCTACCCCACCCTCTTCCTGCTCGACCCCGAAGGCACGATACGATTCGTAAAAATAGGATATTCCCCGCTACTGGCCGAAGAACTCGAACTCGCCGTCAGGCAAATATTACACGACCGGCCCATACAAGCACAGAAAAACAAATAGTTTCATCTATAAATTAACAACAATGGAAAAAATCACTTTCAAAGGCACACCCGTACACACTTACGGTAAATTGCCGAAAGTAGGAAGCCAAGCTCCCTGCTTCACACTTACTCGATCCGACTTGACGGAACTTTATTGTCACGACCTCAAAGGACGTCGCATTGTACTGAACATCTTTCCAAGTCTCGACACTTCGGTCTGTGCTACTTCGGTGCGTAAATTCAATGAGCTGGCAGCATCTCTGGACAATACGACCGTCGTGGCCGTCTCCAAAGATCTACCTTTCGCCCAATCACGCTTTTGCACGACCGAAGGCATTAAAAACTTAATTGCCGCATCGGCATTCCGTTCGCCCGAATTTTCAAAAGATTACGGTGTGGAAATGGTAGACGGCCCGTTAGCCGGACTATTGGCCCGTGCAGTCGTGGTCATTGACGAAAATGGAAAAGTCATTCACGCTGAACTCGTCCCCGAAATCGCACAAGAACCCAACTATGAAGCCGCTATAAAAGTGTTGAAATAAACTTCGACCCACACAACTGAATCCCTTCCTCTATATCGAACATAAAACGATATAAAGGAAGGGATCACAATGTTATTCTATTTCAGATCTGCTGTTTTAATACCGACAACCTCTGATCGTTTCTATCAAACGTACAAAATCATCTGGATATACATCACCGATATTACCGATACGGAATGTATCTGCCTTAGAAATCTTCCCCGGGTAAATAACAAAACCCTTTTCTTTCAGCTGCACATAAAACGACTTGAAATCAAATCCTTTATGTGGATAAAGGAACGAAGTAATGATAGGCGACTGTACCTCATCGGGTAACAAAGTTTCGAATCCGAGTGTACGCATACCGTTTACCAATACATCGTGATTTTCACAATATCGTTTATAGCGTGCGGTTACGCCCCCTTCTTCCGTAAGCTCTTCCATAGCTTGTTTAAATGCCCGCACCACATGAGTAGGAGAAGTAAAGCGCCATTTACCATGCCCTTTCTCCATCGTTTCCCACTGATCGTAAATATCGAGAGAAAGGGATTTAGACACCCCACGGCAACGCATCAGTTCAGATTTACGAGCAATGATGAATCCAAAGCCGGGAACTCCTTGTATACATTTATTAGCACTACTTATCATAAAGTCGACACCCAACTCTTGCAAATCGATGGGAATGCCTCCAAAACTACTCATTGCATCTACAATCAGTCGCTTGCCATACACCTTGACTATGTGAGCAATGTCTTTTAACGGATTGAGAATGCCCGTTGTTGTTTCGCAGTGAACTATGGCTACATGAGTAATATCGGCATTGTGGGCTAAATAGTCGTCTACATAACTTACCGATATCTGCTCTGTTTCATCAAAAGCCAACAGATCATAATCTATCCCATGATATTCGGCAATGTTTCCCATGCGATCTCCATAAGCTCCATTGCTTAATATAAGGAGCTTATCTCCCGGCTTAATAGTACTTCCTATAACTGCCTCCACACAATATGTGCCGCTACCTTGCAACAAAATGGAGGTATATTCATCGGGGTGCCGAGAAGACAATGCCACAAGCGAATTTCGTATCTCTTCCACAATATGTACATTGTAATCCTCGTCCCATGTACACCAATCGGTCATCATAGCTTCCTTCACAGTTTCGGTAGTAGTAAGAGGACCGGGAGTTAATAATATGTACGGTTTCATATCAATTAGTTTTTAAAAATTATTGGAATCATTCATTCTTCGATTTATATCTTGTATTACAGAGGGCAACCCGGTAATGTCGTCCACTACATAATGAGCTCCTGCACCTAACATACGAGTACGGACAACAGCTTTCCTGTTTTCCAGTTCCGCCATAGGTAATTTAGAAATCTCGTCTTCGGTAAGCCCCAATTCATTACTACCCAGAATAACACCCACCGTCCACACCTTCGAATTAATACCTTCTTTAATATCCGCTATCGTATCACCATATTTTAATACGCAGTCGACCGAAGAGACAGCCAAATCTATCATGTTTTGGTAAACCATATACGGGTAAGGACGCCCAGCAGGTAACCGATCTGAGGTTACACAATTGTCTATCACATAACCTTTCCGAGCCGCAGCAGGGACTACCACGTCCATCATCGCTTGGGTATATCCGGTTGTCGAACCAACCTTGATGCCCTGACTCCGCAACTGCATAATGGTTTCGACGATGCCGGGAATAGGTTCCGAATAATCTTCCAAAGTAGCAAACAATACACGCTGAAAATCATTATAACGACCTTGTACATCACTGTCGTCATAATCTCGTCCAAACTTCAAGCGAAAATCCTCGGCCACTCGTTCTATCGCAAATAAAGCTCGAATTTCTTCTATTTTCGTCAACCCCATAAATGCCCGCGTTTCTTCCGGGGTGACCTCCAAACCAATATTTTTGAAACTTTCGACAAAAGCAGCAACGGGAGCCATGCAACCATAATCGACGGAGGTCCCTGCCCAATCCATGATAATACACTCTACTTTCTTCATGATTCTTAGTGATTTATGATTGTTTTTATTTATTTTACCTGTTGAGTATTCGCAATCTTAGGTGATAGTCCGAAACAGTTTTGCGTAATAAATAATCTGTTCTTTCCAACACAAACTGTACGTTCACGGCGATAACGTGCCAGCAAATAGACGAGTGCCCCCATAAACGCCATAGCACAAATAACTCCTACATATCCCGACATCAGATTATAGAAATGCAACCAATCGATATTTGGCTTAAAACACTCTTTCAACACCAATACCAATACCGTACCCATATAACCGATAAAGTCAAGTGTTATAATAAAAAAACCTACGTTTCCTCTAATACGGAAACAAGCGATGAAACGTTCGAAAAAGAGCGTTTGAAAACTGAGATATACCGTATAAAGGGACAAACTTTGCAGGAACAGCCATGTAGTAGTAGACAATTCGAGCGTATTGTAATTGAAGGCTATGAAACTAAGTGTCAATGTACCGCAAGTAACTAATACAAGCAGTGCACACAATACTTTCATATCGTTCTTTACCAATGACATTATACCAAAAACACAAAGAATAACAAGTGTCACTGTCGCATCTATTTTGGCAAAAGCCCACGAAGATAAACCGCTGGCCTCCACATTAATGATCTTTACTAAAAAATCTTCTTTGATATCCTGTAAAACAGTGATAAACAAGTTCGCGAAAAATAGCAGTAACAATACCGGCATAAAACTTTTGAAAATATGCATGCGCCCCTCCCGGTTCAACGTCACTCGCTCAATTCGTAACTTCTTGTCTTCCTCTGTCGGTTGAGGAAGACGTGTCATCAACCAACCCAATAACGATAACAAAGGAAAAGCAAAAGCACCAATGAAAGCAGGCATCCAAAACTCACTAATATGCAGATTTTCCATAACAAACAAACCAATGGATTTTGCCGTACCCGAACTAATAGCGATACTCAATCCCATAAGACTGGCCAACAGGTCGGTGACACGGCGACCTTCCAAAAAACTGAATATCACACCCCACATGCAACCCAATGAGAGTCCATTAAAAAAGAGAGCAAATACATTGAACGGCCGGGGAAGCAAACCAAACAACACAAGAGATAATTCGGCAACGGCTACCGACAAAATGATAAATCGTAACCGGTTTTCTTTTTTCAATTCCGAAATTACCTTAATACCTATTAATTTCGATAGAAAGTAACCAAAAATCTGTACAATGCTTGTTACGGTTTTATAGTCCATGCCAAAAAAATCGAGTCCATCGAATGTTGCCGCCGTAAACGGTTTACGTAAAGCATATACTAACGAATAAGACAACAAAGCCGCACCGCCCGCCCAAAAGATAAAAAGTACATCGGATAACTTTCGGTTAGAAGAAATACCTTTTTTTAGTTCATTTATATTCATCAGATCTCTTATATTCTTGATTTCATCGACAAATGTAACGCAACTTCAAAAGCCTAAAAATGATTTTTTATTATTTATAAACACCATATTTTCAGAGTTTTATAACGTAACATTAATGAAATATTTATGCAATGAAAACATAATAGAAGTTTAGTTTCTTTGTATAATTATTTTAAGGTTCGATAGAAATTTAATGCTTATGAACGATTTGCTTGACATATATAAACGAATAGAGTATTTACGGAATCAAGGTGTAAAAATGAAGGAAATCGCCGACTATACCAACATGGCAGCCAGCGTATTGTCTTCTTTATATTCCAGCGTATTACCCACCTATTTGAGTGGTGTCAATAAAGGAGAAAATGAAGAAGATGCATTGGATTATGCCCTTTCACAAGTGAACAATATATCAAAAAAGAGGTTGTTAGGCAATTTACAAGAACTGAAAACACAACTTTTCCGATTGGAACCCAATACCGGTGTAGAAGAAAAAGCAAATCCTTTTTTAAACATGCTAACCGAAGAAATGCAAAACTCGGTGCAAGAGGTATATAATTACAGCGGAATTTATATCAGTTACAGTTTATCGTCCTCATCGCATTCATTGAAAGTAGAGCCTTATCTAATCTCTGCTTCCGAAAACAACTCTTACGTAAGAGTAATGCACATGAACACATATAATACGACTCATTGCGGCATAGGTATGTTCAGCAATCATCAAAATGCCTACATTATGTTCAATGAACGGGAAATGCCGCAAATGGCTTTATTTACCATTTATCTACAATTACCTATGTATGATTTTCCCCATATGCTGAAAGGTCTCTACCTATGTTTAGATTATAACCGCAATCCTATTGCACGGCGCATCCTTTTCATCAAGCATTCCGACAGTACTAACATCGACGATTTCCTACTTTTAAAAGGTCGCCTCGTATCACCCGAAGAATTAACCGACGAGATACGTCCTTATTACGATTATACTTGCCAGCCGGGAGACTACATCAAAACATGCAATGTCCCTTCTCCATTACTGAATGCAAAAGATCTGGACAGAGAAAAAAGAATGTTGGAAATTTAGTATCCGGTACACACGAAAAAAAGTTTTTATCTCTCTGTTCCATTGCTTCGAAGAGTGATTAAAAACAAAAAGTTTAAGAAAACCGGTTGATAATCCTCGCAATTTCAAGCACATCGGATTCGTTTAGATAAGCCGACATCGGCAGACTCAATACCTCATCGGCAAGCTGTTCGGCAATAGGCAGAGGCAATCGATTGTATTCTCGATAACACTGTTGTTTGTGTGGAGGTATGGGATAATGAATGAGAGTGCCCACCCCTTCCGATTCCAAATAGTTTTTCAGCCGGTCCCGCTCAGAACATCGTACGACATACTGATGCCAAATGTGTTCTCCCTCACCTCCCGGTTCGGGAAGTACGATTTCCTTGCCATGTATATGTTCGGAATATGCCTTTGCGACAGCGACCCTACGGCGATTATCCTCATCGAGATATTTCAATTTCACCGATAAGAATGCAGCTTGCAAATCGTCCATGCGGCTGTTCACCCCCTTATAAAGATTCACATACCGCTCTGCCGAGCCGTAATTACCTAATGCTCGAACCACTTCGGCCAGTTCCCCGTCATCGGTCGTCACTGCTCCCGCATCGCCCAATGCGCCCAAATTTTTGGTCGGATAGAAACTCAATCCGGCGGCATTGCCCAAAGCTCCGGTGTGAAACGAGCCCTGCAATCCCGCCACCGGCGAAACCGCACCGAAAGCCTGAGCGTTATCCTCTACAATTTTCAACCCGTAACGGGCAGCTACGTCTTTCAGACATTCGTCCCAACAAACCCGACCGTACAGATGGACGACCATAATCGCCCGCGTGCGAGCTGTTACAGCCCGCTCCACCAAAGAAGTATCGAGATTGTAAGTGTGTACCGACGGCTCGACGAACACAGGTACGAGCCCGTTGTCGGTAATAGCGAGAACCGAAGCCACATAGGTATTCGAGGGCACGATCACCTCGTCGCCCGGCTGCATGACACCCATCTCGATGTATGCACGTAACATTAATCGCAAGGCATCCAACCCATTTCCCGTAGCTACCGCATAGCGACAACCCAGATATACACATAATTGTTCTTCCAACCGGGACACGTACTTCCCCCGGATATACCACCCGCCCTCGATAACTTCGGCGGCGATGGTCTTCATCTCCTCCATATAAGGAGCATTGGTTTCTCGTAGGGATAATTGGGGATATTTCATCTATCGGCTAATTTCTTTAAACTCTTGATAATCGCGAATATAATCCGACTCTTCGTAATAATCGGAAGTCAGCACCAAACAGACCGACCCCGACGAGAAATTATTGAGTACCCGCCAGATACCCGGCACGATAAGCAGCCCGTAGGAGGGTCGGTTCAAAGTCACCGTACGGGTGGAGATACCGTCGTCGAGAATTACATCGAACGATCCACCGGCCGCCACCAACAACTGGTAAAGTTGCTTGTGTGAATGACCGCCCCGTTCCTCTCCGCCCGGCACATCATACAGATAGTACACCCGTTTCACGGCAAAAGGCAGGTCGATGTCATTCTCCACCACAGTGATGTTTCCGTTCTCTCGCTCGTGCTTGGGCAATCGTATCAGTCGGCAATCGTCCACCGAAGCTCTTTTACTCATCATTCCTTCCTTTCAATAAAGTGCGGTACTCTTCAAAATCTTCTATATAATCGCCGGCATCGTACAAGGTCGACGACAATACCAATGCCAGCGAATTGGTCGAGAAGTTATCCAGCTCGCGCCACATCATGCGGGGCACATACAAGCCGTAATACGAACGCGCCATGTGATAGCGCCGGGTCTCCGTGCCGTCATTCAACACGATATCGAAGCTGCCCGACAAGGCTACGATAAACTCCTCCTGTTCTTTGAAAGCGTGGCCGTTGCGATGCTCGTCACCCGGCACATCGTACAGCCAGTAAGTACGCGCTATCTCGAACGGAATATGCCGTGCACTCTCGATGAACGACAGGTTTCCCCGCTTGTCTGCCACTTTGGGCAACTCGATCCATCTCACCCGGTCAAAGCTCATCATTCGCCAGTCTTATCAAATATTGCCCATACTGGTTTTTCTTCATCGGCTCGGCGAGTCCGAGCAAATGTTCCTTGTCGATCCACCCCATGCGATAAGCGATTTCTTCCAAAGAGGCCACTTTCAGTCCTTGTCGGTGTTCGATGGTCTCGATAAAGTTCGATGCCTCGTACAGAGATTCATGCGTACCGGTATCGAGCCAAGCGAAACCTCGTCCCATTAACTGTACGCCAAGAGCCTGCGATTGGAGAAAGGCTTGATTCACCGAAGTTATTTCCAATTCTCCCCGTGCAGACGGTTTCACCTGCTTGGCAACCTCCACGACGCGGTTGGGATAAAAATAGAGTCCGACCACGGCATAGTTGGAACGAGGCTTTTCCGGTTTCTCCTCGATACTGATCGCCCGTCCGCTTTCGTCGAACTCGACTACACCGTAACGTTCGGGATCGCCCACCCGGTAACCGAACACCGTTGCCATTCCTTTATCGGCATCGGCAACGGCCTGTCTCAACATGCGGGTAAAGCTCTGCCCGTAAAAGATGTTGTCGCCCAACACCAAGCACACGGTGTCGTTCCCCACGAACTTCTCCCCGATGATAAACGCCTGCGCCAGTCCATCGGGCGATGGCTGCTCGGCATACTCGAAACGCACGCCGAACTGTCCGCCGTCCCCCAACAACCTCTTGAATCCGGGCAAATCGGTAGGAGTGCTGATAATAAGTATCTCACGAATACCAGACAACATCAATACCGATATGGGGTAATAAATCATAGGTTTGTCATACACCGGAAGCATCTGCTTCGATACTCCCCGAGTAATGGGATACAATCTCGTGCCGGAGCCTCCGGCCAATACTATGCCTTTCATCGTTCGTATCTTATTAGGGCAATCAACGATTGCCGTACATTTGTTCGTAATATTTCTGGTAATCGCCGCTGACTACTTCGTCCACCCAATCTTGATGATCGAGATACCAACGCACAGTTTTCTCTATCCCCACGGTAAAGGGGGTCTCGGGATACCAGCCCAATTCACGGGCAATCTTCGACGGATCGATGGCATAACGCATGTCGTGCCCCGGACGGTCGCCCACGAAAGTAATCAAATCCTCGTTAATATTCTTCACATCGGTCTTCAATACCCTACGATATTCCGGTTCTTCCCGCATGATACGGGCAATAATATCGATGATGAGCTTCACGATATTGATATTCTGTTCTTCGTTGAATCCGCCCACATTATAGACTTCGCCGATACGGCCGCGTTCCAATACGGCATCGATAGCCTTAGCGTGGTCTTCCACATAGAGCCAGTCGCGCACATTGTCGCCCTTACCATAGACCGGGAGTTTCTGACCGGCCAATATATTCTTGATAATCAGAGGTATCAATTTTTCCGGGAAATGATAGGGACC
Source organism: Barnesiella intestinihominis YIT 11860 (assembly GCF_000296465.1). NCBI lineage: Bacteria > Pseudomonadati > Bacteroidota > Bacteroidia > Bacteroidales > Barnesiellaceae > Barnesiella > Barnesiella intestinihominis. Next base: position 51,041 of record NZ_JH815204.1, on the reverse strand, counting down.
GTAATTGTTGGAACACCGGGTAATATTCACCGGCATGCCGTAGGTTTCGTGGTAAGCCCTCACGAACATATCGGCACTCGTCTTCGAAGCCGAATAAGGAGAACGGGGATCGAGCGGCGTCGTCTCCGTAAAGAACCGCTTGCCATAAGTATGCAGGTCGGTACGTCCGGTCACCACTTTGCGCACATCGGCATCGGTGATTTCCAACGGCTGCGGGTCGGTATAGTCCTTAGACAACGAACCGTAGACCTCGTCGGTCGATACTTGCAAGAATTTCTTTCCCTCGGCATAGAGAGGCTTCCCTTCGGAATCTTTTCCCCTATACCAAGCCTTACGGGCGCAATCGAGCATATTCTGCGTGCCCAATATATTCGTTTCCAAGAAGAGCTGCGGATTGGCTATACTGCGGTCTACGTGCGATTCGGCCGCAAAATTGACCACATAATCTATATCGGTTTCGGCAAAGATGTTCGCCACCAATTCGGCATTGCGTATGTCCCCCTTCACGAACCGCACTCTCGAATCGGCTATTTCGTCTTTAATAGTACCCAGATTCCCGGCATACGTAAGTTTGTCCAAAACGACCACATATATATCTTCTTCGTACTTTTTCAACAAATATTTCAAAAAGTTCGCCCCAATAAATCCGGCCGCACCGGTGACCAAATATCTTTTCATAACCTGAAATTTAAAATTCGCTGCAATTTACAACTTTTTTAAGAAATAATCCAATACGAAATATTTAGAAACTGTTTTAATTTTTTTCAAGCGACATTCGAGAACCTCTTCGAGGGTATTCACTCAGACTTCCCCCTCCAATATAGTAATACTTTTAGCAGTCGATGGGAGAAATTCACCTTATAAATATATAATTAATTATAGTATAATATTACTATTTATGGGGTAAATCATAAAAAACCAATTTTCTCACTAGGGATTAAACCTTCATATTAGTTATAAAATATATAAGCGATTACATACCGTTAGAAATAACCCATAATAAAATTATATAAAAGACAACCGTTCGTTACTAATATCATTAAAAAAATAAACAAACACATTTAATTACCCATTAAAAACACTTTATGTATGAAAAAATCTTTATTTAATCCGTTACTGCTTTTAGCAGGTCTACTTGTTTCAAATCTATCCGTAGCACAGGTTACTCCTATTTCAGGGGTCGTCGAACCCGAAATAAGCACAGCGGAATCCCCCAAATGGTATACAATGATGTCGTCCCACCTCACGGCTTCCGATCGACAAAACCGATTTATGAAATGGGACGGTTCGAATTTATGTACCGACCAGCTAACCACACCGCCAACCGATGCTGCTTACATCTGGCGTTTGGAAAAGGCGGACGGAGGCGACAATTACTGCGTACTGGTTCATTCGAGCGGTATGCGCATTGTTGTTCCAGTAGAAGCTACCGCTATCAACAATACGATGTTAGAGATGAGTGCAGACGAGGGTGCTGTTTGGGTACTGGCCACATCTGCTTCCACGGGACAACAGCAGTGTGCCGATAAACAATACTGTCTGGATTACACCGGGATTTCGGAAGCCGCTTATCTGAACGCCGCAGATACGTCATGGGATTACGGTGTAACCGTTTATGAAATGGGAACACACCAAGCCTCGGGCTGGTTTTTCTATCCGGCTCAATACACCCCTCCAACGGCTACCAAAACCGTCTCAGTAAAATCGGCAGACTCGGCAAAAGGAGCGGTATCCATAGAAGGAAAAGAGTCGACAAGTGTAGAGGTTCCTGAAACGGAAGCTCTTATCGTAAAAGCGGCCGCAGCCGACAACTATATGTTTTACAGATGGGTGGAAGAGGGAACTGAAACTGTTATAAGTTACAGACACACTTATTCTTACGAAGGAACAGAAGATAAAACTCTCGTCGCCGAATTCGTCGAAAAGGATTATCCCATCATGACCCGTTTCTACGTCACGGACCTTAATCAACAGAACCGTTATTTAGGCTCTGTTTCTTATACCGCAGGCGATAAAACCAAGACTCTGTTTACCTGCGCAACCCAAGAAGAACTCCCCTTCACCGAATATAAAAAACTACATACACCACAAGTAGAAGGAGCTGTTATCGACAAGACCGAAAATCCGATCCGCCTCGAAGAGGGTGTTGAAAACTTCTCCATGAATTTCAAGCAGTATAACGAGGATATCACCTATAACAACGGATATAGAGACATCGTATGCGAGCCTGAAATCGTCTGGTCTTACCAAACACTCTACATAGACTGGAACAACGATAAAGAATTCAGCGGCGAAAACGAGATTTACGCTGCCGTAGGCAATAACTCAGGCGACAATACTTTCGACGATCCTGACGGCAATGTTACAGAAGGTTGGGACAGAACGATAACCGTTCCGGCCGAAACCGCTCCCGGAACCTATCGCATGCGCGTCGTTTACATGGGGCCCGATCCCTGGTCCAACGACTGGCCCTCGAAAGTCTTTACCGAATTCTATAACGAGATAAGAAACGGTATTGCCTATGATTTCGAAATCGCCATCTCTCCGGCATCGGGAATCGAAGGAATAGCTTCCGGTAAGGTTTATTACGATGCTCACGCCGGACTCTTGATTTCCCCCAATCCCACCCAAACCACCGTTTATAATTTGTCGGGACAGATTGTCTTGCAAGTAAACAATGCAACAGAAATCTCTGTATCGGCCCTCGAAAAAGGTGTGTATATCGCAAATGTAGGCGGAGAAATGATCAAATTCATTAAATAACTTTGATATAAAAGCATAGAATAAAATTATATTGTCCTATGCTTTTGTATTTATATCCAATAGATAAGACATGAATATATTCTTTAAATTTCTGGCAGCGGCCACCGTTGCTACAATGACAATACCGGCAATAGCCGCCGACGATTCGAGTAACGACTACATTTCATCGAACCCTTTCGAAACCATGATACGGCTGGGGCGTATCAGCGAAAAAAGCCCCATATACCAAATGCCGGCCGGATCTGCCAACGGAGGCTATATCTCTTCGGCAACGACCTCGGGCGATGCTGTCATCTACCCGTTGGGATATGCAAAACCGAACTCTCCCGGCAGTTATTTCGCCATAGTGTCGAAAGAGACTTCCTTATTGATCGCGGGCGAAACTTTCGAGTTCAATGCGACTATGACCGTCGATCCGTCGAACTATACCCTCTCGACTTACACCGACTGGAACCGCGACGGTGTATTCGAAAAGGAATCACGACCCGCCCAAGTAGCAGCCTCCACCAAAAGTTTCGTACAGACCATAGCGATACCCGAAAACGCAGAACTCGGAAAAACTCGCATACGCATAAGAATCGAATCGACAACCCCCTCCTCGGCCGATGCCTCGATTAGCGGACGGGTATATGATTTCGTAGTGTATGTTTTGGAAGCATCGGATAGAACCGACCGCTTTATAAGCGTATCATCGAACAACGACGAACTGGGAACTGCCATTATCGAAACACCGGCAAACGACGCCGGCCGTTACGAAATAGGGACACAAGTCACCGTAAAAGCTATTATCAATGAAAATTCGGAGTCTGCCATAGAATTCAAAGGTTGGCAAGAGGGAAACGAAATCGTGAGTGAAGAATCGGTCTACACATTTACCGTAACGAAAAGTACGAGCCTGATAGCCGTATTCGAAGCCGCTGTTCCCGTATTAGCCTCCCCCGAAATAAGCACAGCCGAAGACCCGATTTGGTATCAAATCATGAATGCTCACACCGACGCCAACCGAAAAGAGAGATATATCGCCTATGATACGAACACAGGTGGGGATTATTCCACCGCACTGAGGGTGGAAAAACCGGCGAACCAAACAGACAAATTTCTCTGGCGGTTGGAAGATGCCGGAAATAATCGGGTATATATCGTAAACAAAGGGACGAACTTGCAAATATCCGGGTCGAAAGTCTTAGAAAAAGAATATTTTACCGCTTCTACTCTCGGGAGTCAATTCACAATCGAATCCAGCGGTCATGAAAACGGGAGCTACTCTATCAAGTACGAAGGCGACAATTCCTATCTGTTAAACGCCCAAGACGGTACATGGGGAGTCGTTCTATACAACGCCGGTATAGGAACAGGTTCGGGGTGGTATTTTTATCGAGTGCCTTTAAAAACCCCCACAGGAATTGAAAACGGAGACAGAAGCGTAGCACCCAAAGCTCACCTCTACGACGGACGACTGAGCATAACCGGACTGTACGGACGCAACACGATCAAAGCAGTGAGCCTCTCCGGCCAACTGTTAGGAAATTACTTTTCTGCCGACACCGTCTTCGAAGGGGAATTGAAATATCCCGAAAGATTTATCGTCTTAGTCATCGAACCGGAAAACGGGAAAACGACCACACTCAAACTTCTCGATAGCAAACTTTAAACACCTTTATAAAACGTATGAATACCAATAAATTTATATACCCTGCAAGCAGCCTGCTCCTTACTTCGGGTTTGTGCTTCGCCCAAGAGAGAGATGCTGTCGCCACAACAGAACGCCCCAATGTCATTTACTTGCTTTGCGACGACATGGGATACAGCGATATAGAGGCCTACGGCCAACAAATGATATCGACTCCCAATCTGAACAGGCTCGTAAATAAAGGCATGAGTTTCACTCAATTTTATGCAAGTACAGCTGTAAGCGCTCCATCAAGAGCTTCGTTGATGACCGGGCAACACACCGGACATACCAAAATACGGGGAAATAAAGAAATACAACCCGAAGGACAAGAGCCTCTCGATCCGAACGTAGAAACGTTGGGACATCTGTTTCAACAAAACGGATATGTGACAGGTTGTTTCGGTAAATGGGGTATGGGTTATCCCGGTTCGGGCGGAGAAGCTAACAAGATGGGATTCGACGTATTTTACGGATACAACTGTCAGCGTAAAGCGCACTCTTACTACCCGGAGTATTTGTGGAATAACCAAGAAAAAGAGTATCAAAACGGACGTTATTCGCAAGATGCCATACACGAACATGCGATGAAATTCATCGAAGACAATAAGGACAAGGCATTTTTCGGTTATTTCACATATACGATTCCCCATGCCGAACTGTGCCAACCGCAAGACAGTATCGTCGATATGTATAAAGGTAAATTTCAAGAACCCCACCCGTGGTACGACAACGGAGATTATGGTACAGCAACTAATCCCCGCTCACAATTTGCGGCTATGATTACCCGATTGGACACGTATGTGGGACAAATCATCGATAAACTGGAAGAGCTGGGTATCTCCGAAAAAACTTTATTTATATTCACGAGCGATAACGGCCCTCATAACGAGGGAGGAGCAGATCCGACTTTCTTCAACACAGAGGAACGACTGAGAGGATTGAAACGAGCTTTGTACGAGGGCGGTATGCGCGTGCCTTATATCGCCTATTGGCCGGGGACTATCGAAGCCGGCTCTATAAGCGACTTGATGGCAGCCGGCTGGGATATGATGCCTACTTTCGTAGAATTGTTGGGTGAAGATACGAATTGGCGCGAAGAGGCGATGGACGGGTTGTCTATACTCCCTACTCTGACCGGAAAGGGGGAACAACGGCAACATGACTTCTTGTATTGGGAGTTCCACGAGGAAAACGGTCGCCAAGCCGTAAGAGCCGGAGATTGGAAACTGATTCGACAAAATATCAAAAACGGAAACCCGACTCATGAGTTGTACAACATTGCCGAAGACCCGCATGAAGACAATAATTTAGCTAATACTTATCCCGACAAAGTGGAAGAGTTGAAAGTCATTATGGATCGGGAGCATATACACTCCGACATATTTAACTTCGGACGTTGATTTACCGGTTCCCGTATAATATAAAGATAAAAATAGCGGCTTCTCGTAAGAAGTCGCTATTTTTATAACAGGATTCCACAGGTTCGACAACGCTGTTTATTCGATATTTTTATTCAGTTTATTCCATTCCGAAACCGGGGGAATGATTCCCATCGCTATCACCTCATCACGCAAATCGCACAAATGCTTATAACTGCGCTCCAATTCTTTATCTTCTTCCGGCGTACCATAAACCGGGTTGTAATGTACTCCCGAACGATCGAGAATTGTCTCCATCGCCATAAGTATGTGGTTGAATTTCCCGTCAGACAAATAAACACCAGCCGGCCACGTGAAAGGATTTCCACCCATTGCCGCAGCAATCATCTCGATAGAAAGATAGGCCGGGCTCTGAAAAGAAGAGCGTCCTCGCAAATCGATAATGTGTTTGCCTCCTTGAACGACTTGCTGGCGTATCTTCTCCCAGTCTTCGGCCGGTAATTTTTCCGTTCCGATAAGCTCGGCGAGCGGAGTTCCTTTTACTTTTGTCGTCGAAGCAAAAACCGCCATTTGTTCTCCATGCCCTCCATAGGTACGACAATTCTCGATTTCATCGGCTACCGCATGGAAATATTTTGCCAACTCGCTCTGCAAACGCGTACTATCGAGCGCCGCAAGCGTGGATACCTGAGACGGTTTCAAACCCGAATAAAGCAATACGATCAACCCCGTAATATCGGCCGGATTGAAAACGACGACCACATGTTTCACATCGGGACAATAGCTGCGTATATCCTTACCGAATTGAGCGGCAATTTCGGCATTTCCTTTCAATAAATCCTCTCTTGTCATTCCTGCTTTGCGAGCAGCCCCTCCGGAAGATACGATATACGAGGCTCCCGTAAGAGCTTCTTTCACGTCGCTCGTGAAGGTTATATCTACCCCTTTAAATGCACAATGACGTAATTCCTCGGCAACACCTTCCAATGCCGGAGCATAAGGGTCATACAAACATAAATGAGGTGTCAAACGCATCATCAATGCAGTCTGTGCCATATTCGAACCGATCATACCGGCAGCACCCACGATCGTGAGTTTTTCATTCGTCAAAAATTCCATATTTGTTATATTTAAATGATGAGTTTTCTTTATTCCGTTACAAATATAACAAGCGAAACCTGATTTTGATTATCATTCTTTTTTACCATTCATAACAAAAAGTTATCGGCATAAATAGCCCTGCGGTTAAAACCGAACACAATACATTCATTATAAATCTATTAAATATTTTCAAATACTTTCCATTATTATAAATTAACTATTAAATCTGTTCCTCATCAAAGAGACTAAATATATTTTTTATCTTTTCGTCTTTTGTTGATCCCGAAACAAAATATAAATCTTCTAAATTCAAATTGTTAAACATATCATTATCCACCATAAGATGTATAACATCTCTATTCGATTTTGAACTGACTGCATTAAAGAATAATAAAACTAGTTCCTCCCTTGACAATTGAGCTCTAAAAATCTTTACTAATGTTTCTCTCTCATCAAAAGAACGAATCAAATTAAGCAAATAATAAATAGTCCTCAGATAAGCACCCAAACCAGATTTATTGCTTTCATAAACTAAATCCATAGCCCTTCTTACTGCTTTATATTGCTCTTCCTTTGTTGTATATAATAGCACTTGCTGATATTGTTCAATTGTTAAATTCCCTTCAATAGAAAAAGTAATTGCATTCTTATAAGTGTCTAAACACCTCCTTACTATTTCCCTATTTTCCTCTGGATCTCCATTATTATCCACTTTAAAATCTCTATACGTATTGACTTGACTAAAAATCGATTTAACTAAAACATCAAATTTTTCAAAATCACATACTTTTAACTTATGTAAAAACACATCTAAGATAATATCAGTACAAACGTTTTTTTCCATGAGTTGTACGCACTTCTTAAAGCCCTTCAAGCCAATAAAATGTTCATAATCAGATAAAAACGATATATAGTTTAATTTAAATGTATCTCTATTCTGCCTATATAAATCCAACATTCTAAAAAACATATCTCTATCATCTCTCATTTGATTACGTTCTTCTGATTCACCTACCCTGTTATCTGTTTTATAAGATGTATATATTACTCCCAAAAAAGCTAATAAGCCCGTTACAGACGCAAAATAACTACCAAATTCACCCCATCGACGATGGTCATTTGAAAGATTACCTCCAAATTGGAAAAAATAGACCAATAACATAACGATTGCCAAAACAGCAACAGACCATAAAACACAACCAATCGAAATAAAATTTTTCTTTCGTTTCATTTGACTCTTATTCTTTCTTCAAAGTTATAAAATTTTTAACACCAAACATTTAAAATAGAATCTTTTATATCATAATAAAAATTCCTATTTACACATTTATTAGTTTGGAAAATCGACTATATTTTCCTATATTCGCATATCGTTATCTCGAATACACGATTGAAGATATCATAATAAAAGAATACCATGACTTATTACAGCGAAACACCGAGAGAGGGTATCAGCCTCCCGGACGGTACATTCAAAGGAGTTCTCAAAGATGGTAAACCCAGTTGGGGCACACTTACCGACCTCTACGGGATTATATACGAAGGAGAGTTTCAAGACGGAAAAATACAAGGCAAAGGTATAATGACATTCCCGGAAGGACAACGATATGAAGGAGATTTCGTCAATGAAAAGTTCGAGGGATCCGGTATGTATACTTGGCCAAACGGAAACCGATACGAAGGCCAATTTGCAAACGGCAAATTCGAAGGTCGCGGTATCTACACGTGGGCAAACGGAGAACGCTACGAAGGTGATTTCGTAAACGGGGAACAACATGGGAAAGGCGTTTTTACATGGTCGGACGGCTGTTGCTACGAAGGAGATTACGATCACGGGAAACAGACCGGGAAAGGGGTCTATACCCAGAGAGACGGAGAATATTACAGAGGAGACTTTGTCGACGGCTTACCCTCTGGAAGAGGTTTCTTTTTCTGGGCCGACGGAGATCGCTATGAAGGAGATTTTATCGAAGGAAAACGTACCGGAAAAGGTGTTTTCATTCACAAAGGCGGGGACTGTTACTACGGCGATTTCGTAGAAGGGATAAGTCATGGAAAAGGAATCTATATATGGACTGACGGAGAGCGATACGAAGGAGACTTCGTAAACGGGCAATGTACCGGAAAGGGTGTATTCTTCTACAAAAACGGGAACCGATACGAAGGTGATTTCGTCAATGGCTGTAAAGAAGGCTATGGAACCATGTACTACCCGGACGGTCGATATGACACCGGTCGATGGCATGACGACAACTTCATGGGATAAAAACAGAACCCAAGAACTTGTTTTAGTTACCCGCCTTGCTCTCCGCAGAATACCCGAATCTTTCAAAAACATGAATAATTTAATACACTTTTTTTACTCGGTTTGCTAAATAATCTGTACTTTTGTACAAAAATTAGGAAATGGGAAAAGAAACATCTGAAAGAATACAGACTTCCGTGCTCAATGCAGCAGAGAAAAAAGTTTTGGTTTGGCTGGCTCAACGACAACCGGCATGGGTTACTTCGGACTTCCTCACATACACCGGCGTAGTAGGAGCTCTCGTATGCGCAGTGGGATTCGTATTGGCTCATATAGATAAAAACTACCTGTGGATTTCTTCTCTCGGGTTGGTAATTAACTGGTATGGCGACAGCCTCGACGGCACTCTTGCCAGAGTAAGGAATGCACAAAGACCCGTTTATGGATTTTTTATCGACCATACGCTCGATGCCGTCACCATTTGTATCATGTGTATCGGAGCCGGTCTTTCGCCCATGTTTAGGCTCGATGTAGCGATGCTGGTATTAGTGGGCTATTTGGTTCTTTCGATTTATACGTATATCTCGACAATCCTAAGCGGTAAGTTCCTGCTCACTTACGGCAGCCTCGGGCCAACTGAATTCCGATTGATCGTTATTCTCATCAACACGGTGTTTATGTATACTTCCCTCTCGGAAATAAAGTGGACCATCGAAGGGCAAACATTGGGCATATTCGATGTAGCCGGATTGTTCATTGCCTGCTTCTTGTTCGTGGCATGGTTGGTTCAATTCATCACCGACCGTCGCGTTTTGTCCAAACAAGATCCATTGAAACCCTATTCCCCTAAAAAATAATAATAAAGATACGGTGTTAAAGCTGCGTATTTACCTACAATTCGTAGTCAGTCGGCTATTGGGCACGGGTGTCGATACCTTGATACTGTGGATATGCTCGACTTTTATATTCAGCAGCTATTGGGAGGTATATGTCCTTTCACCTATCATCAGTTTTGAATTTGCCGTATTGAGCAATTTCCTATGTTCTTATTTTTGGATATGGAAAAGTAGAATCGGCCGTCGTTCGACGTCTGATTTCTGTATTCGTTTTCTCATGTTCAATCTTTCATCGGGAGCCGGCTTCTTAATGAAAATGTTTTTTCTACTCATTTTCCAAAAGATATTCGGCTGGGACGTTATCTATTGTAATCTTGCCGCCCTGCTTATTTCGGGATTGTTCAACTATTTCGTAGCGGATATGCTGGTATTCAAATCGCGCAAACGGGTGAAAGTCGAAAGTTTCGACAGCAACGATTGCTGAATATAGCTCCACTATATAAACCCATAAAGCTTTTCCTTTTCAGTGAATTAAGCCTAAATCCCCCTACAAAATTCGCCTTCAAAAAGAATCTTATTTCTATTTCAAGCCCGTCTCGACTTGTTGCTAAGCAGGAGTAGTTTTTGTATGTTTTATTTCTCTCTCGTCCTGTGGTACACTCCACCTCATTTATGATAAACAAAAGGAGGACGAGACTTAACTCCACTGCCGGCATTTTCCAACCTCTCCGCCCTTCGTACATCTACCCTATCGTACATACATGCGCAGAAGAGGGAGACACATTTCTTATTTCGTTACAGTCTAACGAGGTTTTTATACAACAAAACAAAACATTCTAACCTTCTCCCCTGTGTTTTTGCAACGCAAAATATAGGGGAGGAGGGTGAGTTGTAGCCTTCTCCCTTGCCGTGTCCTGTAATGCCACGGGGCACGGCAAGGGAGGAATATGAAATTTTAGTAGATGGGAAGAGAATTAATAAAGTCGTATAAAAACGAAAGGGAAGCAAATTTTTTGCTTCCCTTTCGAGTGATTGAGTTGGGATTCGAACCCAAGACCCACAGCTTAGAAGGCTGTTGCTCTATCCAGCTGAGCTACTCAACCGACCTTTTATGAAAAAGTGCTGCAAAGTTAGGGATATTTCGGGATATTCCAAATATATGTATCCTATTTTTTGTAGACCTCATATAAAATAGAAGTATCAGAAAGGATACCCCACCGTGAAATGAAACGCAGAATCTCTTTTGAAGTTTTGCGAAGCGATTGCCCAATGGTCTTGTCCGGCCGCCGGATTATAGGCTTTCATTCCCATGTCGAAGCGAAGTAAGAAATAGCTGAAATCCAGACGGATTCCCAATCCATAGGCCAACGCGATTTCCTTATAAAACGAATCCAGTCGGAACTGACCGCCGGGCTGCGATTCGTAATCACGGATCGTCCAAATATTACCGGCATCGATAAAAGCCCCCAACTCTACTTTCCAAAATAGTTTGGTACGATATTCAAGATTTATATCGAGGCGTATATCTCCACACTGATTGATAAATTCGGATACAGAATTATTGCCGTTATAACTACCGGGACCGAGCGTTCTTACCGACCACCCCCGCACACTGTTGGCTCCACCCGAATAGTAGCGTTTCTCAAAAGGTAAAATATCGGAATTCCCATAGGGTATGCCTATTCCTCCGCCTACATGAAAAGCAATAGAGTTTCGCTCGTCAATTAAATGGGTAAAACTATAATCGAAATCGAATTTAGCATACTGGGAATATCGAATACCAAAAATCTTGTATCCCCCATCGGGCTCTTTCGAGGTAAGTTTGGAAAAGGCATTGAGCACGTTGCCCGCTATTTCTCCCGCAGCCCTCAACGTATAGACATTGGTGCGACGCTGCACCGGATTGGAGGGATTGAGATTGGAGCAATAAAAGGTATATCCCATACGCATGATGAAGTGATCCTCGTAACTGTATCGTAAAAGCGGATTATCGGGGGCTATGTTTTCGAGAAATCCGTCGGTCTTACGGGGCAAATAGACATAATTTATATCCAACAGGTCGTAGTTGTGACGGTAGAATCCCCGGTTGGTCGTCCACTTATATTTCCAAGCTGCTCCCCAAATGACTCGCGTATACTCGGGACGTTGCTGGAAATTAAGGTTTATACTATATTCGGTGCTGGCCTTCATACGCCGCCGAAAATCGGTACGCAAAAACGGGAAAAGAAATTTGGGATAAGTAACTCCTATCTCCCCTCCCAACTCGGTATATCGGTCATTGATGAGTCCGCTCAAATCGCCCGACAAACTTTCATAAGCACCGCGCACCTTAGCCGAAAAAGTTTCGGAACCCTTGAAGATATTACGATGTTGATAAGTAGCTCCCACGGCAAAACCTAAATCGCCCTCGGAATTAGTACCTTCCAATTCGAGCGAGACAGACTGCGGCTTATCCTTGCTGAGCAAGATATAACAATCCAATTGATTTACACCTTCGTCGTTCCGACCGGCCGGCTCGAAGCGAATATTGACATATTTGACAATACGCAATCTCCCGAATGCCGTATAGGTATTGTCCACATCTCGACTACTGAACAACAACCCCGGACGAATGAAACAATTCTCCACCAATGTTTCCCGTCGAATATAAGGGCGATCGCCTTCCACGAAATAATAATTCTTATATGTACCGGCATTGGCAACATCGATTTGGTCGGTCGCCGTCGGGTCATAAGACAACACAAAATAGATTTTCCTCATATAATACCGTTCGTACGGACGATACCCCGAAGCATTGGCAACAGACTCAGGAACGAGATTCATAGTGAGATCGACTGCTTTCGAACGGTCGGCGGTATCTGCCGTATAGGTAATCAGTTCTTTATTAAAAGCATAAAAGCCATCGCGCCGCAACATATCGGAAATACGTTGCCTTTCCTCGTCCAACACATTTCTATCGAAATTCGATCCTTTCTTCAAAAGCGAATGAGAGGCATATTGCCGCTCGACAAGCCGGGAAATCGTATCGTTTGAAATACGATAGTCTATATCGTCTATGTAATGCGGCGTATTTGCCGAGACTCGATAGAACACGTCCATACGTTTACCTTTCGAAACCGTATCGACATCGACCCGAGCAGCCATGTACCCCTTATTATTCATGGCCTTCTCCATTTGCATACGAGAATTTTCTATCAAAACCGGGTCGTAAATTATCGGGGGTGTGCCGGCATTCCTTACCCAACGGTTATACCATTTGGTCGAATCGTTTCCCGACAAATTATATAGCCCGAGCGTAAAGCGGAACAACCCGAACATACGGTGATTAGGCTCCTGACGCAAATAGGATTTCAAATCGGAAGGTTTCACCGACTTATCATCGGTCTCTATCTTTACATGGTCGAGCAAATAGCTACCGTCCGGGACATGGCGGGTAGGACTACACGCAACCAGAACAATACCGACGATCGCTCCTAAACTTGCCTTTATAACTCGACGAATTTTCAACGCTTCTCCGATAACTTGATTTTTCTCGATGGATAAAACCTTGCAAATATACACTTTATTTTTTTCAATTCCAGCCATTCCTTAGGCAGAAGCAAGAAGACAAAAATTAACCGGGTTTCAATCACACAGTTATACGATGTTTTTTACTTTCATTTATTACAATGAACTCTGCGAATACAAGCAATTTAAAATAGCAAGTACATATTTTCTTTCAAATTATTTGTTTATATCACAAAATAGTTATACATTTGCAACATCATAAACAATATTTATGTGATAATTATGTTACTACACGTCATTTCTCTATCGGTCATTAGCGAGCTTCTTGTCGTGAGTCGGTAAGGTGGAAAGGCGTATGTAGTTACTTCTCATAGAATGTTAAATTAGAGTAATTGTAAAAACCTTTCCACACTGCGGAAAGGTTTTTCTTTTAATGAGTACAGATTATGAAACATCAATTGCGGAGTGCGACGAGCACTGGCGGAAGGAGAATGGCAGGAGCGAGAGCTCTATGGAGAGCCAACGGCATGAAAGAAACGGAGATGGGAAACCCCATCATCGCAATCGTCAATTCGTTCACCCAATTCGTTCCCGGCCATGTACATCTGCATGAAATAGGGCAAACGGTAAAAAAAGAAATCGAGAAATTAGGATGCTTTGCCGCCGAATTCAACACGATCGCTATCGACGACGGCATAGCTATGGGACATGACGGCATGCTTTATTCCCTTCCCTCCCGCGACCTCATCGCCGACAGCGTCGAATATATGGTCAATGCACACAAGGCCGATGCCATGATCTGTATCAGTAATTGCGATAAAATCACACCGGGCATGCTCATGGCGGCCATGCGGCTCAACATTCCTACCATCTTCGTATCGGGAGGTCCTATGGAAGCGGGGCAGCTCGATGGGAAAGGACTCGATTTAATCGATGCCATGGTCGAATCGGCCGACGAAACCATAAGCGACGAACAAGTACGCCGAGTAGAACATGCCGCATGCCCTACCTGCGGTTCCTGCTCGGGCATGTTTACCGCCAACTCCATGAACTGCCTCAACGAAGCCATCGGTCTAGCTCTTCCCGGAAACGGTACTGTCGTAGCGACCCACCGCAACAGGGAACAATTATTCATACAAGCTGCCCGACAAATCGTGGAGAACTGCCGGGCTTATTACCAAGACGGCGATGAAAGCGTATTGCCCCGTAACATCGCTACTCGCGCGGCATTCCTCAATGCGATGACTCTCGATATTGCCATGGGGGGCTCTACCAACACGGTATTGCACCTGCTCGCCATAGCCCAAGAGGCCGGAGTAGACTTTACGATACAAGACATAGACACCCTGTCCCGCAAGTCGCCGGTGCTTTGTAAAGTAGCACCCAATTCGCACTATCACATACAAGACGTGAACCGTGCGGGAGGTATTCTCTCGATTCTCGCCATACTCGAAAAAGAGGGGCTGATAGACACATCTGTCCGTCGAGTAGATCGACTGTCCTTAACCGAAGCCATCGAACTGTATGCGATACGAAACGGAACATGTCCCCCCGAAGCGGAAAGGCTTTGGAAAAGCGCACCGGGCAACCGGTTCAACCTCGTGATGGGCTCTCAGGAAAACTATTACGACAAGCTCGATACCGACCGTTCGAAAGGGTGTATTCGCGATTTCGAACACGCTTATGTCAAAGACGGTGGACTGGCCGTACTTTTCGGTAATATCGCCCAAGACGGCTGTATCGTTAAAACAGCCGGAGTGGACGAAAACATTTTCCGCTTCAAAGGAAGAGCCAAAGTATTCGAATCGCAAGAAGAGGCTTGCGAAGGCATACTCGGCGGGAAAGTGAAGAGCGGAGACGTGGTCGTCATCATCTACGAAGGACCCAAAGGAGGCCCCGGCATGCAAGAGATGCTCTACCCTACCTCGTATATCAAATCGAAACACCTCGGCAAAGCCTGTGCCCTCATTACAGACGGGCGTTTCTCAGGAGGGACATCGGGACTTTCCATCGGACATATCTCGCCCGAAGCAGCTGCCGGCGGAAACATAGGATTAGTGCGGAACGGCGACCTCATCGAAATAGACATTCCCAACCGCAGCATCAACCTGCTTATCGAAGAAACAGAAATGGAACGTCGCAGAGCAGAAGAAAATACCCGGGGAAAAGAGGCATTCACCCCTCGACACAGAACACGAAACATATCGAAAGCCTTGCAAGCCTATGCTGCCTTAGTAAGCTCGGCCGACAAAGGTGCTGTACGAATTATCTAAGAAACAGAGTCCCAATTGTACAAAACGACTATGGCAACAGAGAAAATAAGCGGAGCGGAAGCGCTCATCAAATCGCTCATCGCAGAAAAGACAGAGTATATATTCGGATATCCGGGAGGAGCCATCATGCCCGTATTCGATGTTCTCTACGATTATCGAGACAAATTGAAACATATCCTCGTGAGACACGAACAAGGAGCTACACATGCCGCACAAGGGTACGCACGAGTATCGGGGAAGACCGGAGTCGTCATGGTCACCTCGGGTCCCGCCGCCACCAATATCATCACGGGGCTCTCGGATGCCATGATGGACAGCACGCCGCTCATCGTCATCACCGGGCAGGTCGCCTCTCCCCTATTGGGCTCGGACGCTTTTCAGGAAACCGATGTCGTAGGAATCACCCAGCCGGTGACCAAATGGAGTTACCAGATACGTCACAGCGAAGAAATAGCTTGGGCGGTAGCAAGAGCTTTTTATATCGCCGGGAACGGCCGTCCGGGTCCCGTGGTTCTCGACATTGCCAAAGATGCCCAAGCGGGAATGACCGAATTCGACTACAACCCCTGTCAATTCATTCGCAGCTACAACCCTTATCCCAACATACAACCCGTCGAAATAGAGGAAGCCGCCCGGCTTATCAACCAGTCTCGCAAGCCGTTCATACTCGCCGGTCAGGGGGTAGTTATCTCCCATGCTGAAAAGGAATTGTCGGAACTGGCCGAAAAAGCCGATATACCGGTAGGTTGCACTCTGTTGGGATTATCGGCAATACCGACCGACCACCCCCTATACAAAGGCATGTTAGGCATGCATGGCAGCATAGCCGCCAACATCAAGACCAACGAATGCGACCTGCTCATCGCCATCGGCATGCGGTTCGACGACCGAGTAACGGGCGACTTGAAACAATATGCCCGACAAGCCAAAGTAATTCATATAGACATCGACCCGTCGGAATTCAACAAAAACGTGAAATGCGATGTATCGGTACTGGGAGATGCCCGTGCCGTATTGCAAAAGCTGAATGAAAAAATCGCTCCCGCCGAACACTCCGAATGGATAGAATCTTTCTCGGTGTGTGAAAAGGTGGAAAAAGAAAAGGTCATAGAACCGGAGATACACCCCCGGAAACCATTGATGAATATGGGAGAGGTCGCCCGAAAGGTATCCGAAGCCACGGGCAACGACAGTATTCTCGTGACCGACGTGGGACAAAACCAAATGCTATCGGCCCGATATTACCGGTTCAAAAGATCCCGTAGTATCGTTACCTCCGGCGGATTGGGCACTATGGGGTTCGGCCTTCCCGCCGCTATCGGAGCCAAGATAGGCAATCCCGACCGCACGGTCTGCTTTTTTACCGGAGACGGAGGACTGCAAATGACAATCGAAGAATTGGGTACAATCATGCAATATGGTATCGATGTGAAGATCATTATTCTCAATAATAATTTCTTGGGTATGGTAAAACAATGGCAAGACCTGTTCTTCGACCATCGCTACTCCGAAACCCCAATGCTGAATCCCGATTTTACGGGCGTGGCGGCAGCTTACGGCATAGCCGGCGAAAGGGTCGCCACCCGCGAAGAACTCGACTCTGCCATACGACGTATGCTCGACCACCGCGGAGCTTACCTGCTCGATGTACAAATAGACCCGGATTGCATGGTATTCCCGATGACTCCCGCCGGGAGCTGTGTAACCCATATCATGCTCAACGCCACTGAAAAATATTAAGACCGATATGACTCAACAGACATTATATACCGTAACCGTTTATTCTGAAAACCAAGTAGGATTGCTGAATCAGATTTCGATTATCTTTACACGCCGACAGCTCAATATCGAAAGCCTGTCGGTATCGGGATCAGCTATCGAAGGTGTACACAAATTTACCATCACGACATACAGCGACCGCGAAACGATGGAAAAACTGGTCAAGCAGATAGAAAAACGAATAGACGTATTACGCGCCTTCTTTTATACCGACGACGAAATCATTTTTCAAGAGGTCGCACTTTACAAGGTTCCTACCGACAAACTATTGGACGACAGGAGCATCGAAGATTTGATTCGCAAACACAATGCCCGCATTTTGGAAGTAAACCGCACATATACCGTCATCGAGAAATCGGGCCACCCCGACGAAACTCAATCTCTGTTCGAAGAACTGAGTCGATACGACGTTATGCAATTCGTCCGGTCGGGACGTGTCGCCATAACCAAATCAACCGTCGAGCACGTAAGCATATTCCTACAAGAACAACAATACCGACAAAACCAACTATGAAAGAAAAAGAAGAACAATCCAAACGACAAACAGAACCGGTCTACTCCAAAACTTATACCGTAGAGCCGGCCGAAGGAAACGGTCAACAGGAGTTGCCGCTCACCCTGCTCGCCAAACGAATACTCGAAGTGGCTACGTTACATGCCGAATCGTGGGGCGTGGGATATAGTACGCTCATCAAAAACCGGCAAGTATGGGTACTTTCCCGGCTCACCGTCGAAATGTACCGTTATCCGCTCATCAACGAGCATTATACTTTACAAACATGGATCGAAGGGTATAACAAGCATTTTTCATCGAGAAACTTCGCCATACTGGGAGAGGACGGCTCTCCCTGCGGATATGCCCGCACGATTTGGGTCGTTATCGATTTGGATAGTCGCACATCGGTAGATATAAGTCAATTCGAATATATCGCCGAGAACATATCGGACAAAGCATGTCCCATCGAAAAGCAATCGAGAGTACGCGATGTACATGACGAAAATGCAGTAATCTATCCTGTGACTTATAACGATATAGATTTGAACCGACACGTCAACAGTGTGAAATACATCGAGCACGAACTCGACCTTTTCCCTTTCGAACGGTATGACAAACAACGTATCCGACGATTCGAGATAAGCTATGCCAACGAAGCTCGATACGGTTCTACCCTGCAACTGCTGAAAGAGGAAGAAGCACCGGATCATTTTACCTTAGAAATACGGGACGACCAAACCGTGTACTGCAAAGGAAGAATCATATTTGAAAACAGATAAAACCAATTTAATTAACCTCTAAACAAAAAAGAAAATGGCAATCATGAATTTTGGCGGTGTTGACGAAAATGTAGTCACCCGGGAAGAATTTCCATTGGAAAAGGCAAGGGAAATCCTCAAAGACGAAACCATCGCCGTTATCGGATACGGCGTGCAAGGCCCCGGACAAAGTATGAACTTGCGGGACAACGGATTCAATGTCATCGTCGGACAAAGAAAAGGCTCGAAGACATGGGATAAAGCGGTGGCCGACGGCTGGGTTCCCGGCGAAACGCTTTTCGAAATCGAAGAGGCTTGCCAGCGTGGAACAATTATCGAGTACCTTCTTTCCGATGCAGCTCAAATAGAGGTATGGCCCAAAGTGAAAAAACATCTTACCGCCGGTAAAACGCTCTATTTTTCTCATGGATTCGCCATCACCTACAAAGAGCGCACGGGTATCGTTCCTCCTACCGATGTCGATGTAGTACTGGTTGCGCCCAAAGGTTCGGGAACCAGTTTACGGCGCATGTTCTTGCAAGGTCGGGGACTCAATTCGAGCTATGCTATTTTCCAAGATGCGACCGGGCACGCCAAAGAGAAAGTTATAGCTCTCGGTATCGGAGTCGGTTCGGGATACCTTTTTGAAACTACTTTCAAACGCGAGGTTTATTCCGACCTTACCGGAGAACGGGGAACTCTCATGGGGGCCATTCAAGGCATTTTCGCCGCACAATACGACACACTGCGCGCACACGGACACAGCCCTTCGGAAGCATTCAACGAAACGGTCGAAGAACTTACCCAATCACTGATGCCTCTTGTCGCCGAAAACGGTATGGACTGGATGTATGCCAACTGCTCGACAACAGCCCAGCGAGGAGCTCTCGACTGGTGGAAAAAGTTTCGCGATGCTACCAAACCCGTATTCGAAGAACTGTATGAAGAGGTAGCCAAAGGGAACGAAGCTCAACGTTCTATCGACACGAACAGTAAAGAAGGATATCGCGATGGATTGAACAAAGAGTTGAAAGAGTTGCGAGAAAGCGAGATGTGGCAAGCCGGTGTGACCGTTCGAAAATTACGCCCCGAAAATAACTAACCGGCAAATAGATTACCATATAGAAAAGAGATTATCCCAACGAGTGGGATAATCTCTTTTCTTATACCCGAACGTGTTATCGACTAAATCTGTTTTTGGTATCTTTCCTGTAAAATAAAACAGGAAAAAATCCGAAACTATCATAAATAACGAAGGGGAGCAATGCTCCCCTTCGTTATTTATCGACGACGCTGTTGTTTGTTTCGTTGCTTCTGTTGTTCTCTCAACGCAGCCTGCTGCTGGCGTTGCGCTTCTTCCAACCGAGCCATGAAACCACTCTTCTTGCGAGGTTTCTTTTGATTCTCTTTCAACTCGGCAAGAACCTTCTCCTCGTTGATACATTTACGGAATACATAGGTTTGAATAATCGTAATCAACAACGACAAGAAATAATAATAACTCAACCCGGCCGAATAATTATTGAAGAATACCAAGAACATGACGGGCATTAGATACATCATGAACTTCATACCCGGCATCTGTTGTTGCCCGGCGGTATTCTGCATATTGATTTTGGTGTATATCAAGTTGGTAATAGTCATCAACAAACAGAAAAGGCTGATGTGATTACCAAAATAGGGCGTTATCAACGGTATATAAGTGTCCCAACTTACGATCGCATCATAGGTCGACAAATCTTTCGCCCACAAGAACGATTCACCCCGAAGCTCGATAGAAGACGGGAAGAAGGTGAACATCGCAATAAGAATAGGCATTTGTAAAAGTAACGGCAAACACCCGCCCATAGGATTCACTCCCGCCTTGCTGTACAGATCCATTGTCAAACGCTGACGCTCCATCGCTTTATCCTGCCCCGGATACTTATCATTAATCTCCTTAATTTGAGGGGCTAAAACCCGCATACGAGCCTGCGACTTATAAGATTTATACGTGAAGGGGAATAAAACGAGCTTTATAAATATCGTCAACAACAAAATGATAACGCCATAATTGCTGAAAAATTTACCCAAGAAGGTGAATACCGGTATAACGATGAGTGTATTTATCCAACGGAAAAACTTATATCCCAGTGGAACAAGCTTATCCAAATCGAGTGTCTGGTCTCCCGAAAGATCGTCGTCATAAGAGGACAATAACGGATAAGAATTCGGTCCGAGAAAAATATTGAATCCGGCAACCTGCGGCTCTTTCGAATCATAATCTATCGTACTCTCGGCATGAAACTGTTTCAAATATCTATCTTCTTCCAAAGACCGAGAGGTAAAAATTCCGTCGTTAAATTTTCCATCGGCAATAAAAGCAGTAGAGAAAAACTGGTTTTTAAACCCAATCCATTTGAGGCTCGTAGTCGCTTTCTCTTCATCGTTACCCGACTCGCTCAAATGCTCTACATCGTCTCCTGCAAATTTATAATACAAGGCACTATTTCTCTCCTCAAACATACGTCCTTGTTCTTGACGGCGCATTTTCTGGTCCCAAATAAAATCCCAATAAACAGCGCTCGACGGAATTACCCGATCCATATCTTTCTGCCAGATATCCATTTTCAACATATAGCTGTCTTCCGGCAAAGAATATCGAATGCCCATCTGACTTCCATTGGCAAGCTGCAATGTCATATTTACAGCATTACCATCGATTTCGGGAGTAAAATATAAATCGCGTGTATCGATCACGCGCGCATTCGTACGAATAATGAATCCATAATCGTTTTCGTCTCCGGTAAACAGAGTCACATTCGTGGAATCATAGGCCATGTAATCATTCAAAACAGCCTCATAAAGACGACCTCCTTTATTAGAAAACTTCAATGTCACCTTATTATTGGACAAAGTAGTAAATTCTTCCGAACCTTCGGCACAAGGAGCGAACTCGCCGAAACGCGCTATCAAACCTGCATTTTTTAATGAATCGGCAACTTCTCCCGAAACGGTATCGGTCGAAACGGGTGTTTCTGCCAAAGCGGCCTCGGCCATACGTTCCGCTTCCACAGCGGCAATCGAATCGTTATACCGACGCTGTGCCTCCAATTGTTCGGGTGTAGGCTGCATCCACCAAGAGAAAAGCAGCACAACTACGACCATCAATACAAGACCTAAAATCGTGTTTTTATCCATTCTTCAATTTTGAGATTACTAAATTATTTTTTTGAAATCGCTGCTTTAATAAAGTCAACGAAAAGGGGATTCGGATTAAGAACCGTACTATTGTACTCGGGGTGATATTGTACTCCCACATACCAACGCAAAGACGGGACCTCGACAACTTCGACCAAATGTGTTTCGGGATTCTCGCCCACGCAACGCATTCCAGCATCTTCAAAAGCTTTACGATACTCATTGTTAAATTCGAAACGATGGCGATGCCGTTCGCGAATATGAGTCGTTCCATAAGCCTTAGCAGCAATAGAGTCTTCGGCCAATATACAATCATAAGCGCCTAAACGCATCGTCCCACCCATATTGGTTATGCTCTTCTGCTCCTCCATCAAATCTATTACATTATGCTTGGTCGTCACGTCCATTTCGGTAGAGTTAGCATCGGTATATCCCAACACATCACGGGCATACTCGATCACCATGCATTGCATGCCCAAACATACGCCAAATGTCGGAATATCGTGTTCACGAGCATATTTCAAAGCGATGAATTTTCCTTCGATACCTCTCTGCCCAAATCCCGGAGCGATCAACACGCCATCTAAAGAAGAAAGCATAGCGTCCACATTTCCGCTATTTAATTTCTCGGAATGAATATATTGCAAATCGAGTTTGCGATCGTTATAGGTCGCCGCCTGAAACAACGATTCATTGATAGATTTATAGGCATCGGGAAGTTCTACATATTTGCCGACCAATCCGATACGTACGGTCTTAGTCGCATTTTTCATGCGATGCAAGAAATTCAACCACGGCTCCAAATGAGGTTCTCCGTTTATGGGTAAACCGGTTTTCGTCAATACGATTTCATCTAAATGCTGTTGATGCATTTTCAAAGGGACTTCGTATATAGACGGAACATCTATCGACTGAATCACTGCCGCAGGATCTACATTGCAAAACAATGCCACCTTCTTACGTAAAGCAAGAGATAGCTCATACTCGGTACGCAATACCAATATATCGGGTTGGATACCTACCTCCTGCAATTGTTTTACCGAATGTTGGGTCGGTTTGGTTTTCAATTCCTTAGCGGCAGCAATATAAGGTACATAGGTCAAATGAATACATACACAATTTTTCCCCATTTCCCAACGCAACTGACGTACGCTTTCGAGATAGGGCAAAGATTCGATATCCCCGACCGTTCCCCCAATCTCCGTGATTACGAAATCGAACTGGTTCTTCGATCCTAAAAGTTTAATGTTACGTTTAATTTCATCTGTAATATGCGGAATAATCTGCACCGTCTTTCCCAAATAATCGCCCCGTCGTTCTTTATCTATTACATTTTGATAAATACGCCCTGTTGTAATATTATTGGCGCGAGTCGTAGGAGTATTGGTGAATCGCTCGTAGTGACCCAAGTCAAGGTCGGCTTCGTGTCCATCGACCGTCACATAACATTCTCCATGTTCATAAGGGTTCAATGTTCCGGGATCTATATTGATGTAAGGATCGAACTTTTGGATAGTTACTCTATAACCTCTTGCCAAAAGCAATCGAGCCAACGAAGCCGAAATAATACCTTTACCCAACGACGAGGTTACCCCCCCCGTAACGAATATATACTTAGTCTCCACGATAAAATATGGTTTATGTGTTACATTTACAAGGCGCAAAATTAGGAAAAATAATCCACAATCTATCGCAACATTCAACAGAATTATCACTTTTCATTTGCTATGAAGAGAAAAGCCCATAACAGATAGAAACACTTTACAATTTTTACCCAAAAGAAAGACTATCGGTAAACAATTTGTATCAAATAATCATTATCTTTGCAAACAGATGCGAAAATAGGCTGCATTCGGCAAAGTCAAGCAAGCTTGCTTTTGCCCTCATTGGCACTATCTTTGCAAACAGATGCGAAAATAGGCTACGCCTTGCCATAATCGAATAAACCTATTTCTACTCTCTACTTGTTGCACTATCTTAAAAAATACAAACATATACTCTTATGAACTCACGAATTACAGCTATTCTCATAAGTCTTCTTTCTGTAACCGGAGTATTCGCAACGACTGTCATAGAACAGAACGATAGTATAACGAACGAAATCGTATCTGACAGTATAACAATGGCCATGCCATCAGATTCTATAACCATACAGGTTACCGATACCGACTCGATCGCTCGCCAGCAAGAGGCCGACAAGAATTTACTTTCATTATTGGAAACAGACTCAACCGAACAGATTTTACCGGTTATCAAAATGTTGCGTATGCTCGAATATGCCGACAGCATAAGAGCTATGCAAGGGTCGGGCGAAATACCTGTCAACCCACTTTTCTTACCTATCGTGTTCGAAAAACAGATGTCTACTCCTTTTCAACATTTACCCTCGGCCGAAAAATGCCCATTCAAACCAAAGTCTCTTTCGGTGGACGATAAATGGTTACAAGACGAGATTCAAGCCGAAAAGACCCGAAATCTAGCACAGAACTATGTAATCGTCAATTACCCGAAACTTATACATTACAATACAGACAATCTACCGGAAGTGCCTAAACAATACGTGATCGAAAACGATCCGGCCAAACATATTCTCTCTATCAAAGAAAAGCCGCTGATTATAAAAAATGACGTGGGAAAAGAAAAAATCAAACTAAAACGATGGATAATCAATTTCCAATCGTCCATACAATTTTCCCAAGTCTATGTTTCGGAGAATTGGTATCAAGGAGGGACGAGCAATGTCAATCTGCTAAGCGATCAACAATTCTCTATCAAATATAACGATCCCAAAGAGCAACGCATCTTATTCGAGAATTTAGTACAATGGAGATTGAACATCAACAGTGCCCCGGAAGACACATTGCATTCTGTAAAAATCAGTGAAGATTTATTCCAGATAAACTCGAAATTCGGTCTTAAAGCCTACAACAAATGGTACTACACTGCTACCATGAATTTCAAGACACAATTTTTCACTAGTTATGCCACTAATTCCAACAACAAGGTGGCTGCATTTCTATCTCCTGCCGAGTTGAATTTGGGTTTAGGTATGTCTTATCAATATAAAAACGATAAAAAACATTTCGAGACATCAATATCGCTCTCTCCGCTTTCCTACAACTTGCAATTCATCGTTAACGACGACATGGATGCGGCCAGCTTTGGAATCAAATCGGGAAAAAGCATGAATCAATACGGTTCCTCCTTCGAAGGGCGCATCAAATGGGAATTCTATCACAACATGGTTTGGAGTTGCAGGCTGTTTTATTTCACCAACTATGATCATGTACAAGGGGATATGGAAAATACATTCGACTTTATCCTCAACCGTTTCTTCTCTACTCGTTTGTTTGTTCATCTGCGATATGACGATGCTCGCGCACTGAACAAAGACTTCGGACATTTCCAACTGAAAGAATTACTAAGTTTCGGATTCAACTATAAATTCTAATGAGAATCAAACTCATAGTTTTACTATGCATCGGTATACTCTGTTCCTCATCGATAAAAGATGAAGAAGGGCGTTATGAAAGTAAGCCTCCTTATCGTAGTTTCATTCTTGAAAATTATACCGAAGAAAGTGCCAAACATTATTTCGATACAGCTCCAATCGACAGTTGGGAAGGTATTTGGCTCCTGACAGAAAATGGAGAAAGAGTCGCTATCGAACGGTTTAAAGACATTCGATTTTCCGAAATCTTTACACACCGAATCGTTAAATTGGATTCGTCGGTACGCAGTGAAATTCCCGTCGGAACTATTTTAGGGTACTTAACTCGCGGAGTAAATCCTAACACTTGTTTCATCTGGCTCTATAAACATAAACTGACAGGTGCAATACTTTACGCCCCCAAAAGGTTTTCGGCCAGACTAACTTCTGACCTCAACGGCATTTTATTCTCAGGAAACAGCGCTAAAAAATTAGAAGACTTATTCGATCCCCGGTCGGGATTCATTAAATTATATCCCAAGCAAATCTCGGAGGATTCTGAAAATCGGGAAATCCGATATCTGTAAATTCAGAACTTTCGGAAAACAAAGCGTTCATCTTCACCCCGGGTCAAAATCATTTTGGAAGAGGTAAGTTTCTCGATGTAAAAAGTATATTCTTTGTCCATTTCCAACTTGAAAACAGATAAATCAGGTTTAAATTCAAACCAAGAGGGTTCCATTATTTTAAATTTCAGTATGTCATTTTCACGAACATAACTCCCGAAATAATTTTCTGTTGTATTTTCTATTCCTCCCCGATGAACCAATTGTAACTTTATGACACTACTCTGAAAATTATAGTAAAGGCTATCATGTGGGGTCATTGTACCATTCTCCCACATCTCAATCAATTGCCATTTCCCGAAAAGAGGACCTATATACCCATCATTATGGGTACAAGAGGTGACAACAATCCCCAAAAACAATCCTATTAAAATACGGCGAATCATCATCTTGTTCTTCATTTTCCAATTGTTAAAATTCCACTTTTCCTGATACCGATAGCAACACCCCATTTATCTCCATACAACTCGCCCCAATCTCCGGCCAAAGAAACGGAAAACGACCACCCCGAAAGTTTTATCGGAGAATAAACACATTCTATCAGCCCCGACATATCGTGTTGGGTATCGGCTAACGGGAGAAAAGTCGTTCCCCAAGAGGTTCGATACGACGCTAATATTTTATATTTCCATTCAGGAGCAATATAACCCGACGCTCCTAAATGGACTCCTCGTATTCTGTTATGCTTGTATCTCATATAACCATCTGTATTGTACAACAAGGATTTAGCCATTGCCGTACCATTGGAAAGGCCGTAATGCGCCCAACCGTTATAGAAATAGTTATTGTAGTAATCATCGGCTCCTGTGGCTTCTATATCCAATTTAGGATCATTATAATCACTCGGACACCAATTCAGAGGCCCACTTTGATTGGTCATATCCAAATATTCTAAAACGACATTCGACAGCCAGTTTTTCTTACCGCTCTTATATTCAAGCCCCCATAGACCGTCCCAACCATTGAACTTCCCCATTCCCGATGCATCGTCGTAATACCATTCGAAGTAACCTCTTACAGAAGAATTGTTTTTGAACCTGTATTCCGCCGATAAATTCCATTGTCCCACATGGTTTCCATAGTAGTAGGCCTGATCACCTTTATTGGACTGACCATCACCAGACGACGGAAACAAGATTTTAAAAAAATCTTTCAAGCGGGTCGGACTTTTCATCGTGAGAGAATCTATCAAAACGCCCTCTTTATAATACCGTTTTGTGCCTCCGAACTGTGCTGCCAGTTCGGCTCCGATCGTTACGACAAAGGGTTTGTCGGGATTGGAACGAAACGAAATAGATTTATGGTGATATAAAGCATCGGTCGTAATATACTGATTATAATAATTGTAATGGTCCCTTAAAAAATCGTTGTCCATAAACTTTCCATACGCGAGCTCACCCTTAATCTGTACCCAGCCCTTCGTAAACGGAATATCTACAAAATCGATAAATCCGGCTCTAACTTGGGGTATAGGCCGTGCATTACCCGACCAGACCAACCCGCCGGAACTCAACTCGAAATTTACTACTTCATCGGTAAGCTCCCGACAACCTGCCGATATAAAAATCATGCGGTATTTCATGCCTATATAGGCTTGTTGTATGAGGAAAGACGACACGCCCGGATTATACGTTTTCAGGTTTCCGTCTGAATAATAGGATACCGGAGATGTAGAAGACATCAATCCAACCAAATCGATACCGAACTCATAGGAAAACCGTTTGTTCATCTCCAAGCCTTTAAAAACCGAGGCTCGCAAATATCCGCTTTTACTGTGTGTTACCAACCCATGCTTATTGGCAGACAAATAATACGGTGCAAAAATCCCGTTTCCGGCATTTCCGACCATCGACAAAGAATAGTAATCTGTCGAATGTTGGGCAAAAAGCCCGAATAAATTTCCGATAGATAAACAGAAAACGACTAATAATCCTACTCTCAAACGATGATACATAATGTATGAATATTATTGATAATCGAGACAAAAATAATATATAAAGCACTACGGCACAACTCCCCTCTCTTTATTTAACAAAAAAGGGGGAATAAAGTGTATGAATATACATTTATTCCCCCTTTATACCGAGACTAACCTTTTTAGAAAGAGACCCCTAAACGGAACCCTATATTGTTGCGACCATCGATATCATAGGTCAATACTTTACTCTTATTAGTAGCATAATTATAATACAAAGCTACGTGGAAACCATAACGGACACTCGGATTCGGGAAAATACTTACACCGATTTCGGGAGACACGGTAAAACCCCATGTGTCATCATAAATCTCCCAAGCCTGCAAATAAGAAGACATGCGACTATAATTGGCGCCCAATTTCACCGTTGCATAAGGTTCTAAAATTCCGTCGGTCGTAAAGCGATATTTTGCCAACAGACCAAAGGGTAGCTGAAACAACGAATGTTGCTGGTCGGTCGTAAGAGCCGAATTGCTCTTTAACATCAAAGTCTGCCTGTCTATATATTTATTATTCGTATGATAAGAAATAAAAGCTCCAATAGCCATTTTAGGCATTACATAATAACCACCTTCAAAATTCATACCCCATCCACTGGCTTTATCGGCATAACTGTTCCCAACAGGAGCGTTAAACTGCCAATCGACATTAAAATAAGTACTCGAAACGGCTTGTGCGTTTCCCCGGGTCGACACGGCTACCATACAAGTAGCGACTACCACCCATAACGATATGTGTTTAATAGTTTTCATAATTCGTTTTCTTTTTATTAATATATAAAATGGGGTAGCCCGTTATTTATTCGTCAAGTAAGGAGACTGAACAAACGACTGGTCTATCGCTTGGATTATTAAATTTCTATTTAATCTAGGAGAGCCGCTCTTCAATCCGGCCATATAGGAATCCCAAAGAATCGTTAGCCGTCGATTGCTACTGTTTTTATTCGTTAAGTCAACTAACTCGGCCAAAAATGAATTCACACTATAACTATATACTACGGGATAGGGATAATACCAACTGTTCCAATATGATCCCCAATATCCGGGTCCCCAATATCCGGGATATCCCCACCACCAATAGTCATTGGGATAATCGACGAAATAACGTACGTCTTCAATATAGCTTACCTGTAACCCTAAATCGGCATCTTCTTTCGAATCGACCAATGTGAATCCCCGAGCAGCCATATTATCGGCAAATGTTTCGAGAATATAATCGGCATCTTCATTTGTCCAATAGGTCGCTTTTTCATTATTCGTAATGAGTAAGACACTATCCGGCATATAATAGGTGAGATATTTGCCGAAGTCGGCCGATTTATCATAATCGGTAAACACCACATAATCATCATCCAGCTTGGAAAGGCTGGGCTCTTTTTGGCATGCAGCTAATACCGCTACGACAAAAAGAATTGGGATTAGTTTTTTCATATCAGTTTTGTTTTGATTGTTATGTAATAACACCATTGTTATACTCCAAAAACAAAACCGACAAAAGATAGTTCGAAAATAGCGGAAATTTTTATCGAAGGAATATTTTTTATTATCGGGGTTTCTTAGCTAACCGATATACAGAATCTACCTGAGACGCAATATAGTCCCAATTATAAGGAGATAAATCATAATGACGTTCTTCCATTTCTCCCTCTAATTTACAAGATAATTTCTCTTCCAACGAGCCGATGTTCCCCGTGACGAAAAAATCGGAGGCATCAAGGCAGGCAAGCCTATTTGCCGGAATGTCGCTGACCAATACCGGCAACCGATAACTCAACGCTTCGAGCAGCACAATGGGCAATCCTTCATGAAAAGAAGGAAGGACAAACAAACGCGCATGGGAAAAGAGTTCATTCAATTTAGCACCCCTTACGAAGCCTGTGAGAACGACATGGTGTTCTTCTGCCAGCCGTTTTAAAGAGACAGAATAATGATCTTCATGGTCGGCATCACCAGCTATGACCAATTTGCAGTTCGAACCGGAAATACGAGCAAATGCTTTTATGAGTAAATCGAATCCTTTCTCCTCCACAAAACGTCCTACGGCCAAAACATATCGTCGAGGTGTCAACCCCAACGACCGAATATAACTGTCGTCTTTTGCCGGCACAGGCTTATTCACGCCATTATAAATCAAGTGCGCGTCCGTGCGATCATACTTTTCACGTAAAATATTATCTATCACAGTAGAAATTACAATCACTTCGTTGGCATAATTCGTCCCCATTCGTTCGCCCCATCTGAGCACAGACTTAGCTGTCTTATTCCACTTCTGCCTATCATAATCGGGACCGTGATGGGTCATCACCACTCGTAATCCCAACAACCGGGCCAACGGGGTTAACAGAGCCGGGCCGATAGCATGGATATGTAAAACGTCAGCACCGACCCAACGAGCATAAATAATCGCTAAAAAAGTGTGAACAATGGCTTCTATACTTTTTCTGCGGGGAGCATAAATATCTTTTAAATGAACGCCTTTATACTCCTTAATCTTATTTTGGGGAGTGACGTAACACGAACGACGAACAACCGTCACATCATGTCCCATAGCAGCTAATCGGGGATATAATTCCTCACAGTGTGTTTCCACACCTCCCTGAATATCGGGGATACCACGAGTACCGACTACAACTATCTTCATCGCAACACTCCCCTTCCCCGTTTACTCACGTCCTAAATTTCCCTGCATGGGATCTTGCCCCACGTCGTACCATTTCTTATCCAGACAAACAGGTTTCCCTAAAAGAGAACGTAATTTATTTTTGATAATCCACCCCATGGGGTGACGGGCATAAGCAAATTTCTTCATAACCGGAGAGACCGTGCCGACCATCCAACAATTCTTCGGACATTTGCGTACTAAACTACGCACATGTTGGGCTTGTTCGCTGTTCCAAATATCCGAAAAAGAGTTCGCCTGTCGAATGTTTCCCATACTCTCTTTCCAATACTTAGCTTCCAACCCATTACAAGGATAAACTTCGCCATAAGGATCTATGAAACAATTCATCAAACCTGCTTCACACGGCAACATACGGCGATTTCCTTCGATATAGTTTATCAATCCCATATTAAAAAATGCCCGTGCCCATGATTTGGGGTGTTTTTCCCTCATTTGCATATTGATCAGCTCGGCAAAGTTACCACAAACGGTATCGCGATTGGTAATCACATTGTCATCTTTGTGAAAATAATACGAATTATGAAACGCAGCGGTAGCGAACTCCATATTCAAGGCTTTGGAAAGACGATATAGGGAAAGCATATCTTCGGAATTATTATTCGACACCGTTATACCGAACCCAATATCCTTCACCCCCATTTCCCTAAGTGACAAGAGAGTCCTCAACCCTTTATCAAAACCTCCGGCTCTTCCCCGTAATTCATCATTCTTTTGAGATAAGCCCTCGATACTGATACGTATTCCTATTTTGGGGAATTTTCTCGCCAACTCCAATACTCGCTCCTCGAACCACCCCGACGTGGAAATAACAACTCTGGGGGCTTTTCGAAAAGCGACCTCCACAATCTTATCTAAATCTTCACGAATAAAAGGTTCTCCCCCTGTTATATTGATAAATTTCACATGCGGCAAAATCTCCAATTCTTCCGGTTGAATTTCCAGCCGCGGATCTGTCGGATTTTTCCAGATATTACACATCTTACACTGCATGGGACAGCGATAAGTGGTAATAATGCTTATATCGGTAGGCGCAAAAACTTTCATTTCTTACAAATATCGTGCAAAGATAAACCTTTTTCACCGGTCTATCAAAAATTTTATATATCGAACATCTTGTTTTCACAAGTCATACACATTCCTCAATTCCGCCCAATATCGTTCCTCCGAGAATCGCTTTTGGGCTCGTCGTGCAATACCTTGTGTATCCACGTTGTCCTTAGACATCACAGAAACAATAGCCGAGGCTAATTCTTCCTTATCTCCCATGCGGAACAACATACCATCGCCCTCACGTATCAGTTCCGGTATCCCACCGACTTCGGCTCCGATAACTGGCGTTCCCATACACAAAGATTCTATCACACTTAATGGATTATTTTCATACCAAATGGAAGGAACTACCATCGTCTGCGCATGTTTCACCAATCGTACTATCTCCCTAGACGAAAGGTGTCCTAAAAAAATGACATTTCCCGAACTATATTTTGCCTGTAACTCATTCAGCAACGGCCCATCTCCCGCAATATACAGAGGGAATGGCAAAGACACTGCCACTTCGAGCAACATGCGTACACCTTTTTCCTCGGACAAACGACCTACATAGCAATAGTAGCCCGACTTTTCCCCTTCATTTATCTCTGTCGAATGAAAAAAATCCAATTTATCCTGTTCTATAAAATTACAAATTACGGATAATTTCGTGTAATCATAACCGCAGGCTCTCATCTTCTGTGCCATAAAAGAACTAGGGCAAACAAAAGTATCGACCCAGCGTTGCAGTTTTTTCCGATTCCACCATAAGGCTTCTCCATAAGCCAATGCGCTGGCTATCCGGCTTCCTTTCATACATTTCCGACGAAATACTTGAAAACGATCGGTAAAGCAGGCTTCACAAATTTTCCCTTGACAAAGGCAGTTATACGACGGACATAACAATTTATAATCGTGCAGCGTCCAAACAGTACGACAGCCATAATCTTTCGCCAATTTTACGACAACCGGAGAAAGATAAGAGTGAATATTGTGAAAATGGACTATGTCAGGACGAAAATCATTCAATATCTTCTTAAACGATTTTTTTATATCTCCTAATCCAAAGATACGGCAAGCCGCTCTTGTTTTATTTTTAAGTCCATCGGAAAATGAAATTTCCGATGCAAAATAGCCCGACATTTCACTGGGCAAATTCTGAGAATAAACCATAGAATACACGGCCACTTCATATCCGAGACGACGTAACAAGGCTTCGAGATTGATCATACAAATACAATCTCCTCCTCTCGGATAGTAAAATTTATTTACCAAAAGGATACGCGGCATTCGCTTCATGGGTCGTGTTCAGGTTATTTAAATATTCGGGACGTAAATTTATTTTTTATCCATACCCATTTATACAATAAAATGGGACAGACTATTCCCGTTCCTACTATAAATAACGTAACGAACACAAATTCTATTATATTTCCGCCCGACAATATATGTGTTAAAATTGACTTTACCACACCCATAAATAGAGTATGAAACAAATATATAGTCATGGACATAGTTCCTATATACTTCAACCATTCTACAAATGAGACAGTTAAACGAGATAATGACTTGGATATGCCCAGAATCATAAAACTACCGGTGATACCGAGGAGGACGGCCAAAGTTTCGATCCAAAATTTATCGGAAATAAATTCATATATGATCGAGAAGCCGATCGTAATTACAATCCAAAGAATAGAATACCGGTATATCGCTTGCTCTATCCATGATTTTCGGGCCACCCACATTCCTGATACAAAGAAAATCGAATTCAAACAAAACTGTTCAATACAAAAATATTCGGGAGCCGTATCCCAAAAAGCGAGCCCCAGCGAAAGAAGAGACAATAGTACCAAGCGATTCCCTGCCTTGAAAACCGGGGCAATACAAAATATTAAAAACAAAACATAAACGAACCATAAAAAATACCCGGCTTCCGGCAAATAGAACACTCGATATAAAGCGCTTATCGAAACCGGGTGATCGACTTGCATAAACCCGTCGACCAGTATTTTAATCCCTATAATCGCCCAAGAAAGAATAAAATAGGGAAACATCAATCGCTCGAACTTCGAGCGTACAAACCGCCAATAACCTATCTTTTTTATAGAACGCTCATAAAAAAAACCAGCGATCATGAAAAAAAGAGGCATGTGGAAATGATAGACAAAACTTACAAATCCGATATACCACGAAGGAGCGGTATCTGGGATATAATGCCCAATAACGACCAATACAATCCCTATTCCCTTTGCTATATCGAACGTTATATCCCGAATCTTTCCCATCAGCTATTATATTTCGAAGCCTTCTCAAACGAATCTATAATTCGTCGAGCGACCGCATCGACAGTAATTAAAGAAGCATATTCCCTGCAATTTTCCACATACTCGTCATTTCGCTCTATCATTCGAGCTATATCGTCCTCGTTCCAGTCATTTTTAGAGATTCCTAACTTTCGCTTCTCTACTATCTCACTATCAAACGGCACACGATTCGTAACTACCGGCGTTGTCATCGCCACAGATTCCATAATCGCCAGCATATTCAACTCTCGCAGAGAATCGAACAAAGAAGCCTTCGAATCCCGATAATACCGAAACAATTCTTTATGAGGCAGTTTCCCCAATAGGACGATTTGCCGCTCTCGCCCCATTTCTTTTATTTGTCGGTCATACTCTTCTCTCAACACGCCATCGCCGGCTATATACAATATGTAATCTCTGTATCGAGGATATTTTGAAAGAAAAGCATCGAACTTACGAATAACAGATATGACATTCTTTTCCCAAAATAAACGTCCGACAGTCAAGAACTGGCTCTTTTTATTCGACATCTCTTTCTCCAATGTCACTACTACCCCATGTCCTAT
The DNA here is from genome assembly GCF_000296465.1 of Barnesiella intestinihominis YIT 11860. Lineage (NCBI taxonomy): Bacteria > Pseudomonadati > Bacteroidota > Bacteroidia > Bacteroidales > Barnesiellaceae > Barnesiella > Barnesiella intestinihominis. The sequence continues at coordinate 16,438 of NZ_JH815204.1, read as the reverse complement.
GGGGTCGCCGACACGAGGCATATATCGCCGAATGAACCTCTGCGAGACATACGACCGAGGTATAATCCAAGCCTTACGCATAAAACAACGAGCTATTATATTATACCAAATGCGAGAAGGCCAAGTTTTCATCTTGCGATTGTGAGCTCCTAATTCCTGCCAAATTACAGTTTTACGAGGGACAATGAGCGAAGCGAACAACGACGGTATAGAAAAAGTCTCACTTGCTAAAACCATATCGACATCACCTTTTCTTTGCTGTAAATACCTCCATACTCCCGGTAAAAAAGGAAGTACACTCGGTTGAAATATTTTTCGTCCAATCGACTTCAAAAAGACGACTTCAAAATCATACGTCTCCTTTCTCTCAGGTGCATAATCGGCTGCCGCTATCAATGAGACAGCATGCCCGGCTCGATGATAAGCCAAACACAAATCATAGATCATCGTCTCTTTTATAGTAGTTACATGTGGTATAACTCCTTTTTCATGAGTAAAAAGAATGGGATTGATAACTATGATTTTCATACGTAAAGTCTATTTATTACCGCAAAGATAGCACAAACGAAAGCAGAAACAAATAAATTTGTCCCTGCCAAGTGTAATCTATTTTCGCAACATGCTGTAAGTCTTCGTATAAATAAGAGCTGCAACGGCCTCGTTTATTTATACCAAAATTTTATTCAATTAAACAGGGCTTTTATCTTCATTTGTAATTCCTGCCGAATCGATCTCGGTTGAATACAATAGCTAAGAATCACAACCACTGTAATATAAATGATTTGCAATATAATCGAATCTACCCTATAAAATACTATCGCCCCTCCTATCAAGAACAAAATCGGATAAATGATTTCCATCGATACCTTCACCGGAAAAAATTTCCACGTATCGATTATCCGGAAACCAAGCATAAACAGATAAGAAAGAATGGACGAAAGGACAATTCCCCAAATACCCATAAAACGAATGAAGACATAATTCATGATTAAATTCAATCCCGTTGTAGTAATCACTCCCGGCAGATTTCTCACGGTCTGCTTCGAACATTGATAGCCCAAATCGTAAAACGATGCCAATGCAAAACAAATTACCGAGATAAACATCGGATATAAATATTGCAAGCTCTCTAAATAACGAGAATCCACCAGCCATGAATAGTTGATTTTCAGCACGAAAACAAAAATCAGCGCTAAAACGGACAATATGAGAATATATGTATTGAATATTCTGGAAAAGAACTTCGACCGGTCTGCCGCCCCGTACTGTTTAATAGCAGTCTCTTGCCATGCTTGATATACGATCACCGAAAATGTCTCTAATATAGTAGAAAACTTCATGGCTACCGCAAATATACCATTGGCCTCCAAACCTAAGAAATGTTCTATAAACAATCGACTGGAACTTCCCAAAAGCCACCAGCAAACAGCATTCGGCAACAAAGGCAAAGAATATTTCAACAGAGCTCTATTCAGAGACTTATCTCTAAAACTAACGATAAAATAGCGTTTAAATACTCGTGCCCGAAATTCTATAATAACCATTGTCACCAAACGGGACAATATATTGGAACAAAATATGCCCGCAATTCCCATTCGTAGCCAAGCAACAAAAATCAAACTGTACAATCCTATCTGAAAGGCGGTCAATATACCGGCCAAGACAAAAGATTTATTTTGTCCCAAGCCTCTTACGATTTGGACTTCTACCTCATACAACGAAAGCGTGATTACAAATGCGACAATCCAACCCCAATCCCGTATATCGTAAAAGAAAGAAAAAACAATCCCCACCAACAATACCACCAAAGAGGATTGGGCCATCAATTTATAGGAAAACGAAACGACTCCTTTACGAGTATATTCGTCTTCATTATCGAGCAAAAAACGAAAAGTACCGTCTCGCAATTGAAACGTTATAAACCCCATTGCCAAAAACGTAAGAGTCAGGACAATATCATAATATCCAAAATCATCGGGGGATATATAATATGTATATAGAGGAACCAAAAGAAATGTGATCAATTTGGACCCGAGGTTTCCTATGGCATAAATAAAAATATCGTTTATAAATTTCGTACTTCTATTCATTTCTTCACCATCGCTTCTTTTGATACCCTTGTTTCTTTCTCTCTTATCACAGAAATATCTCTTACGACAAAGCCCAACAGAATCATTACAATAATACCGGAACCTTGCAAGAAAGCACTACCCGCAACCGACTCAATGAAAATAAACAAAATGATCATCAAGCCTATTTTATGGAGGTGCACCGCATAAGGAGAACCTGTAATAATTTTCAGTTTCTTATATACCCATATCCAAAAATAAAAGAACAATACAATCCCTACCATTCCAAATTGTACCAACTCCGGGAAATAGGTATCGGATACAAACGGACAATCGCCTTCCAACAGTCCCCAAACCTCATCTAAATTGTATTCTTTATACAAAAGCGAATAGCCTATTATTCCCGAAGAATAGGTGGCATACGATGCCAATCCAGAACCCAGAAAGAAATGGTCCATCAAAGCCTGAGGAGCCCTGATATATAGTGCAGCCCGAGCAAAGGATTCGTCCATATTCTCCTCCCCGGAAAACAAACCGGAAGAAATAAAATAATAATTGATTTTATCCCAAGCTACATATAAGACGCCACAGAAAACCAAAGCCATCATTACCCACTGCTTTAACTTTACTTTCGACAATTGTCCCGGTTTGTACCACAAAAAGAGATACAGAGCGGCCACATAAAATCCATAAAATTTGGAGCGTGTACTAAAAAAACCCACAGACAAGATAAACAGCATGATAATCTTGTCCTTACGGCTCATATCCTGGCAAGAGCAATAATAATATATCAAAAATAAAACCGTACTGATAAGGCCATAGTACGCTACATGAAAGAAGAAAGCCTCTCCTAAGCCTACAAGTATTATTCCCAACATCGCCACACTGAGAACAACGCATAGTTTTTTCAAAAAAAGTTTTTGAGCTCCCGTAAACCTTACCCCCATGGCATAAGCTACATAAAAAGCGATGAAGGGCTTGATTTGAATAAAAAAATCATAGAATATCGCCTTAGGGGTATTATAATGAACGCCAACGAACGAATACAACAGGTAAAACGTCATTATCCCTACGATCCAAAAAAGACCTTTATAACGGCGATGGTTCTTATTACTTAATATATCCAGTACACATAAAAGAGCTAAAAGCAATGTAATCAACTCGTCGGAACTTTTAAACCACATCAATTGATAGGTATAAATCCCCGCCACAAGCATCAGAATAAACAGCCCATAGAATATTTTATTCAAGGAAATCATCGCTTATCCCCTTGTATGTTTCACCGAATACCCATAAGTCTTTTTTATTTCCGTATCGTTCAAGACGAACATTACATTTTTCAAAGAACCCTCTGCTACAAAATCCTCGACATTGAATACACTATTTTTATGCGTATAATCAGCCCGACAAACATATAACGTGGCATCGACAAAACGAGTCAACGAGAACGTATCAGAAACTCTCTCCACAGGAGCTGTATCGACAATTACATAATCATATTTTTCTCGAAGACGAGCCATTAAACTATCCAATTTTTCGGACAATAAAAGCTCGGAAGGATTCGGTGGAACGGGGCCGGCCGTTATGACATCAAGAAAGCCTTCTTGTGCCACATGATGAATCAAATCGTTCTCTCCACCTTCTTTATTCGAAACCAAATAATTCGTCAACCCAGTAGTCACCGAAAGCCCCAAATAATCAGCAATTTTCGGATTCCGCAAATCCAAATCGATCAAAACCGTACGCTTCCTCATTAAAGCTATCGAGTAAGCCAGATTAAGACTGACGAACGATTTTCCTTCTCCCGGTTCTGACGAGGTTACCAACAGAATACTCTTTCCTCCACCCGGCAACATAAATTGTAAATTAGACCGTAATAAACGGAACATTTCAGCGGCAGGAGAAACACTGTTTTCTCTCAAAACGACATAGCCCGAAGTAGAACTATGACAAATTTCACCAGCAATAGGCAAATCTGTCAATCTGCGCAAATCATTTTTGTTATTGAACTTAACAGAGAAAACAGTCTTTCCATACAAGTAGACAACAGGCAGTACCAATCCGATTCCACAAGCGATCAATAAAAGAATCAAAGATTGCGGTGCAACCGGTTTATTTTTACTATAAGCCGGATTGACAATCCTACATTTAGGCGAAGTCGCCGCCAATGTCATAGCGTTCTCCTCCCGCCTCTTCATCAAGAAAGTATATAATTCATTCTTAATAAGCTGATTCCTTTTTATATCCATATACTCTCTCTCTTGCTCAGGGAATCCCCGCAACCTAGACCGAAAATCCGCCTCTTGTTTCTTCAAATCGGTACGAGCTATATCCGAACTTTCTTTCGCTTTCGACACCGTATTCAATATATTCTCACGCATGACATCTATTTGAGCGGTAAGTGTACGTAAAGCCAAGTTCGAATCCTTTGCTGTACGAAGCAAACGCATTCTCTCCAATAGCAATTTATTATATTCATTAATCGCCTCGGCCGCGCCCCGATCGGGCAAACCGGTCGTAACAGGAACCAAAGAATATTTGTTTTCCGGCTTATTCAGGAAACTATCTACCATCGAAATAATCGAATATTGTGTTTCGGCTTCCAACAGTAATTTGCGGTATTGACTGTTTGCTTCAAGAATGATTTTGGCTTCGGCATCTATATCGGACAAATCGTTTTCTCTTTTATACCGTTCTACAATCCTCTCGGCTTCATGGAGTTCTTCTTCTACCGTTATCAAACGCTCGTCGATAAACGAAAGCATGTTTTGCGCCTTCAAGTTTTTATTCAGCACAGCATCCTCGTTATAACATTCTATCAACGTATTGAGTATATCTTTTCCTCTTTGCTTATTCGATTCCCTTATTTTTAATGAAATGCCATTGGCTTTTTTATCCGACAAATCGATATCCAGCCTTTTCTCCAATATTTCAGCTTCGCCGTCATACCCGTTAACATGAGCGACAAACTTCAACTTCTTACCCGGCTTATAAAATTCGGTCTTATCGATAACAATCCCCTCTCCATAATCTACCTTTATCGGGAACGATGTCGCTTCCATTTCGGCCAAAGTCGTAAAGAATCCTTTCTTCAACAAGACTTTGATTTTATCATCAGAACCGCCCGTTTGAACTTTAACTACAAATCCACTCGATAATGTATCCACCATCGATTCGGGAATATCTACGGTAAAGGGTGAATTACGATAATACTCTTTCTTTTTGAAAAAGTTTTTTTTGCTCGTATATGATATATTCAAATCGAGTCTTTGAACCATTTCGCGAATTAAAGAATGCGACGAAATAACCAGTATCTCGTCATTCACCGAGCCACCACCTATCATACCGTCTAACGAAAATCCACCACCAGAGATTCCTCCCATCAGCGAAGACAAGCCTCCACCGCCTTTTTTCTCATCTTCATTGACAAGAATATCGGCAGAAACTTCATATACAGGCTTGGCAATCTTCAAATAACAAACTACCAACGCTACACAAACGACAACCGACCCTGCGAAGAGATACCATTTTCTACATGCGGCACGCCATAAAGCGACTATATCGATATTATCATTTTTTCTTTCCGAGGTATATTTTTCTTCCATAAACAAAATCTTTTCATTACTTAATGAACAACGCTATCGCCAACGATGCCAACACCGAGATGGCACTCACAACAGTACCCACCACAGATATGCGATATTGTGCCAATTGATTGTAATTCGAATTATTTCGCTGTGCTTTATTCGGCATAACGTAAACGACATCGTTCTGTCTTAAATAAAAATAGGGCGATTCAAATAGAGATTGATCGGTCAAATCGAAACGATGAAAAATCCGCTTACCATTTTCTTCCCGCATCAACAATACATTTTTCCGTTCACCATAGATAGTCAAATCTCCTGCCGCACCTATGGCATCGAGTATCGACATACGCTCTGTTTGTACCGATATCTGCCCCGGGGTTTTCACTTCGCCCAGTACAACGACTTTAAAATTCATGAATTGTACCAATACAAAAGGATCTTTCAGCTCAGGACGAATTTTATCCTCTATAAACTTCGACAGTTCATTGCGGGTCATTCCTTCGGCTCGAATACGCCCTACTATCGGGAAATAGATATAGCCATTTTTATCTACCGTATAGACTTGTAAATTAGGCACAATCGTCAGCTCTTGCTTCCCCGGCTCAGAATAGGAAACAGCCGGTAAATTATAAGGAGCGGCTGCATCGGGAACAACCGACGAAACCGTTATCGATAGCATATCGTCGGGAGCTATTCGCAATTCATAATTGCCTACATCCATCTTTCCGCTCATCTCTTCGATATCCAAATTTTCAAAATAAGCAGTCTTACTGGTTGAACAGGAAGAAACCACAAGCAATAAGACAATAGCACTTAACACATTTATTTTCATTACATTATTCTTTTCCGTCCGGATTAGCCCGGTATAATTCTATTTTATAACGTTGTACCAAGCCCTTTTATTATACATATCTCAACATCTTTTTGAACCTTTATTACAATTTTTTTCTTACAATTTTTCACCATTCACGAAAAGTTCTTACATACAGCTTCTTAATATACTATTTTCTATCGGTCTTCGATAAAAAAGAATATTAAAATCATTTCAAACGGTCTGTTTGAAAAAGTTTATGTACGTTTGTAATTCATTTTATCACACGTTATGGATTTAAACTTTTCTTGGGATTTTTCTACCCCAGAAATATATTGCTTGGGGATACTGATTCTGATTTGGATTATCGAAATAATCTATCAATTTTATCTTTTCAATCGCCCCTTTCACTTTTATCAAAAAGAAAAAAACGGAAAAATAGAATATACCCACCAATATCCTGCGGTATCGGTAATCGTTTATGCCCAAAACGATGCCGAAAACCTCGTTAAATACATGCCCAAAATTCTAAATCAGGCATACCCCGAATTCGAAGTCATCGTAGTCAATGACGATTCAACCGACGATTCCAAAGACATACTCTCCGTTTTGGAGACGCAATATAAAAATCTATACCACACCTACGTACCGGAAGGATCGCGCAACCTAAGCCATAAAAAACTGGCTCTGACCCTCGGTATAAAAGCCGCTCGATACGATATAGTCGTATTCACAAACGCCAATTGCGATCCAAGAAACAACGAATGGTTGGCCACTATCGCCCGAAACTTCGTTCCCGGAATCGACATTGTTTTAGGCTATACGGCCATTGAACGAAAGGAAAAAGAAAAATTCTCTTTCTGGTATTGCTCTTATGACCAACTGTTATTTTCTATCCGATATTTGTCTTTCGCCCTCATCAATCGGCCTTATATGGGAGTAAGTTCCAACATGGCATACCGTAAAGAATTATTCTTCAAAAATAAAGGGTTTTCCAAATTTCTACATCTGCACTACGGAGACGACGACCTGTTCATCAACGAGATAGCCAACCGAACCAACACCCGTGTAGAAATATCCGAAGCGGGACAAATGACCGCGACTTATCAGGATAACTACGAAGCATGGAAAGAATTGAAGCTACAATACGACTTTACTTCCAAATACCTTCATACCACAGCCAAATCGATATTCGGCATAGCTAAGTTCTTTGATTATGCTTTCGATATTCTGTTCGTTTGTCTATGGGTAGAGGGCATCATACATAATTGGACAACCGCTGTTTTGGCCTCGATACTGGCCTTGTCTTTATTCTCGATCAAAGTCATCGTCTATCGACGGGCTGCAAAAATACTCCGCAAACCGAGACTTTTTTTCTCCTTACCGTTCTTTTCCTTCATACAACCATGTATAAACCTTTATTTCAAGGTAATAGGTTCTGTAACGAGAAAAAAGAATTTCACGTGGCGATAATACATAAAAGAGAGGGCCGCAAATTGCAGCCCTCTCTTTTATGTATGCTATCCATGCAGAAAAAGTTTATTTTACCATAATTTTCTTTTTTTCTGCCATCATAGGAGTTTGCTTTTTCGGAATCATCACTGTCAATACACCGTTGTTCTGATGTGCTTCAATGGCATCCGTATTGACATTATCCGGTAAAATCAAAGTCTGTTGAAATTGCGAATACGAAAATTCTCGGCGCAAATAACGTCCTTTTTTATCCTTTTCGCTTTCCTCTTGTTTGTGCTCTACCGTAACGACCAAATGATTTTCTTTGTCGACCGTTATATCGAAGTCGTCTTTGGTAATACCCGGTGCTGCAATTTGGACCTCATATTCCTTTTCCGTTTCTACAATATTAATGGCCGGAGCCGCACTGCTAGTTTTAGCGATCCATTCATTTCCGAAGAAATCGTTAAAAATTCCGGGGAGCCAGTTTTGTTGATGCTTTGCAGGTGTCATAATTATACCTCCTAAATAAGTTTATAAATTAACGTTGCCGGGTTATTCCGACAATCACTCTTAAAACAAGGAGATACCCCTTTTGGGTCAACCGTAAGGCGTTAAAGTTGACGAGAAGTTATAAAAAAGAGTTACGGCTCTATCACAATATCATATCTCAATAGCAGGAAACTCACTTTGAACGGACGTCCAGACACACGAGACGGGGGAGAATCGACATGATAATAATTTTTCGAACGGTCGAAACTCTCGATTTCACACTTGCGAGTCGAACGAGGCAAAAGATCACAATCCACCATGCGAGTACGATAATCGATCATTTGACCGTCTGGGGTACGATAAATCATTTTCAAGACTACCCGAGACAACCGATAAGGTGTATTGTTTCGCAAAAGGAAACTTTCTTTCGTATCGCTCATACGTTTATCGAACCCTAACATATCGACAGCTACCGGAGAAAACAGCAACGCCCGAGATATCGTATCGGATAATGTCGATACCGGTTCCCGACTTACCAACTCGGGGTCGGCTTCGGTTATTTTCTCCATTGTTTCCTGACTCGGAATTTTTATAGAAGAACTTCGGCGCGGCATAATACCCGACTGCCCCCACAATGGCACAGCCAACCAAAATGCGGCAATGAATAAAATCGTCCTGCTCATAATCCTAATCCTTTACATATCCACACCACAGAAACCAAAATCGTAAAAACGAGTAGATTCCGAGCCGTCGCTCCCAGCAGGGGATTCAATGCCTCACCCACCCGCTGCTTAATCGCCAACCCTGTCTTTATATGAAGAAACAGATATACAATGGCTGGTAAAAATATATACACGATTCCGAAATCTGCCAAACAAGGTAAAAGCAACAAAACGGCGATCACCCCGTTCACAAAATACCACCACAAAGCAAAACGCCTCCCGAACAGCACCACCGTCGTTCGTTTATTCGCCGCAGCGTCTTCTTCCATGTCCCGATAATTATTCACCAACAGAATATTTATAGACAACAATCCCATAGCGATCGACAGCAGAAACACATCTGCATCGAACTGTAAAGCCTGTACATAATAGGTCATGTTCACAGCAACCAGACCGAAAAACAAAAACACGGTTACATCGCCCAATCCGTGATAGGCCAACGGATAAGGACCTGCCGTATAGGCCAATGCAAACACCGCTATAATCACACCTATCGGTATCAACTGCCAACCGGCAAAAAAAACAAGTCCCAATCCTACCGCACAAGCCACTCCTAAAACGCAGAATGTACCCATAAGCATGGCTCGCGGAGTTATATCGCCCGAAGCGACGGCTCGACGAGGTCCTACCCTACCGGCTTTATCGCTCCCCTTCACATAATCGAAGTAGTCGTTCGCCATATTAGAGGCGACTTGTGCCAATAAAGCGAACAACAAACACAACACGGCGGGAACCCAACGAAATGTACCGGCATAAAAGGCATAAGCCGAAGCGGCGATCACCGGGCTGGCCGATGCCGGCAGCGTGCGCGGACGAGCCGCCGAAATCCAATCCTTAACCATGAGACTCTTCTTTATCCAATCCGAAACAGGCCCGTATCGTAGAGCGTATGCCCTCGGCTTCCGGTCTATCTTCCCGCAATATGGAAAGTATCACCCTCAAATATTTATCTTTATTCGCCAATCCGCACAGGTTACAGACATTACTGTTCGTCAACATCGACTTCTGATTGTAAACCTTCAATATCGACCGGTAATCTCTGTTCTTGACAAATGTACGGAATTGACTGCAAATCATATTATAAAGTCCGCGTACATCGGTATCGTCCGTCAAATGGTCGATATGGTCCTCGAACGAACCGATATCGTTGAACCTCCGGTCGATTTTATATTCCAAATCACGCCGTATGCGGTGACGGGTATGTAACAATGCCTGCGACTCTATCTCTTGTGCGAACAACTGAATGACATTGTTTTTTACTATTTCGAATACTTTGTTCTCGTTTCGTTTCATACGTCGGGCAACCGAGCGAATCACCCCTTCGAGCATTAACAGATTCTCCACTTCCGCTACTTCGGGCACATACACATGACGACTGCGCAAATACTCGACTTCTCGCTCCGTCCGCCGATCCCTGTCGACAATTCCCCTAGATTCGAGATGGTGTATCTCCTTCAAATCGGCAAAAGCCCTTGTCGCTTCTATTACCTTATTACAACCACCCAACGGCTTCACGGTGTATTCAGGGAAAATATAGGGATAGAGTTTCACATCGATACTTCCGGTAGCTGCTCCCTCGATAAACAATACCGGTTTGCGGCTGCCCAATATATCCAAATACATGCCTTCGGGAAAAGAGTCGTCGTTACGGATAAACTCATAGTCCCAACTCATGCGGTCGGCATCGAACGAACGGACCCAAATACAAGTACTCTCGACACGCGAAGCCGCGAAATCCAAATCGTGCGTCAGATAAACAAAAGTACAATCCTTGCGCAAGTTCTCAATCGAATCCCACAGCGATTTCATAATGGAATGGTGCAGATAGAATTCAGGATCTTCCACCAAAATCACAGCATTGGGCATAGCAAACAGCACACCTGCTATATAATAGAGCACCGCCTTCTCCCCCGAACTCAGTCGCAAAGGATTGAAAGGCTCCGAATTCTCGCTTTGAATCAACAAACGCCCCTCGGCCCGCAACATTTTATTTCTCGGGAAAACCCGTTCCCACAGCTTTTGAACTCTATCCAAACGAGTCTCGGGGAAGTCGATATGCCCCCCCTTTGGCGTTTTGAATTTATACTCGAACAGATTGCGGCACTCCTCGCTCAACAGCAAGAAAAGCAACTGGTCGAATTCGGTAGGGGTATCCTTCGATACATAGTAAGAATACTCCATAAACTCCTGATACATGGCTTCGATAGACCCCGGCCAAACTTCGTGAGGCGGCATAATGCACAATGCCTTTTGAGCCGAAAGCCAAAAAGCATGGTCTTGTATCCGTCGAGCTATTTCCACTCCGAACCGGCTTTTTCCGGCTCCATTCGCGCCAACGACCGTTACCGTCCGCGACAACAGTTTTTCGGTTTGTGCGCTATCGTTTCTTTTCGGGAGCAATATTTCCATAGTAGCACTTTTTAACATGAAAGGAAATCCTTTCTCAAAAATAACTATTTTCGGGAATAAACGGCATAACAATCCGAACAATTTTCGTATTTTTGACTTTGTCTATTTATAACCCCTAATTCATTAAATTATGTTTTCAGGAATTGTCGAAGAAGCCGCTCCCATCGTTGCCTTGAAACGGGATAACGGGAATTTGCACCTTACGCTCAAAAGTTCGTTCGCTCACGAATTGAAAATCGACCAAAGCGTCGCTCACAACGGCGTGTGCCTCACGGTCGTAAACATCGAAGGAGATCACTATACGGTCACTGCCATACAAGAAACCCTCGAACGCAGCAACTTAGGGACTCTCTCTGTCGGAGACAAAGTGAATCTCGAACGTAGCATGCTCATGAACGGCCGCCTCGACGGACACATCGTGCAAGGCCATGTGGACCAGACAGCCCGCTGCACAAAAATCGATCTTGTCGACGGAAGCCGATACTATACCTTCACCTACGACCTCAATCCCGAAATGGCTGCCAAAGGCTATATGACCGTAGAGAAAGGATCGGTTACCGTGAACGGGGTAAGCCTCACCGTATGCAACTCGCAAGACAACAGTTTCCAAGTGGCGATCATTCCCTACACCTACGAGCATACCAATTTCCACCAAATCAAGGAAGGCAGTATAGTGAACCTCGAATTCGACATTATCGGCAAATACATCAGCCGTATCATGCACTTCGAAAAAGATTAGAACAAAATGGATATCTACGAAATTATCAACCACCGGCAAAGCGACCGCCAGTACGATCCCGAACGTCCGGTCGAACCCGAAAAAATACGGCGTATTCTCGAAGCCGCCCGTATAGCACCCTCGGCCTGCAATGCGCAACCGTGGCACTTCATCGTAGTGGACGAACCCGAGTTGCGAAACCAAGTGGCCGATGCCGTGGCCAGCCGCATATTGGGCATGAACCACTTCACCAAACAGGCTCCCGTGCATATCCTTGTCGTGGAGGAGCGACCCAATTTCACATCGGGCATAGGCGGGCTCATCAAGGACAAACAATTTCCGCTGCTCGACATCGGTATAGCTGCCGCACACATCACCCTCGCCGCCACTGCCGAAGGATTGGGCAGTTGCATACTCGGTTGGTTCGACGAGAAAGCCGTGCGTAAACTACTGCATATTCCCGATAAGAAACGAGTCATTCTCGACATCGTAGTGGGATACTCCACCCAACCGCTTCGGGAGAAAAAACGAAAATCTGCCGACGAGGTGATTTCGTATAATAAGTATTGAATACTTATACAATAATAAAACAGACGGAATTGTTTTTTTTACAATTCCGTCTGTTTTATTATCGGCTATATTCTTCGCCACAATTTTCGCATTTCAATCCAGATTTATACTCATAAATAAAATAACCACCAACACTGGCATCATACCCATTATGCTCTACCGTACACTTCACCCTCACCGATCTTCCATTATCGTAGCTTTTAACAGTTCCGGAGCCTTTACAATTAGGACACTTCTTCTTTCCTTTTATCACTGCACTTTTTAATTTACCTCCACATCGATGACAAGATTTTTCTACTTCCACTGTATTACAATAACAGCCTATCTTCTCTTGTTCTATATCCTTTTGGGCAAACAGAATTGATGTGTTACAACATAAAACATAGAATAAAACAATCAATTTCAAATATATCTTCCTCATAATCAAAATCATATTTACTCCTACTCTATAAAATTTCTAATCTCATAATGCGGTTCAACACAGTCTTTTTCACATCTGTCATCTCGTTAATTAGCTTATTCTTAGAGCTGAACTCTCACAAATAGACTAAAAAAACGAAACAATAAAGGCACAACCGAATAACAACTCATCGTCCTACATGTCTCTGTTTACCAGTTCCATTACAACAGGTACATATACGTTCTCCTTTTTTGCAATATCCACACTTAAATTGCCCTTTTCCATTGCAATTAGCACATGTTTCTTTCCCATTTCCTCGATCAATAGTTCCTTCACCACCACAAAAAGAGCATATACGCCACCCAGTACCGTCACACATTGTACACTCAGTACGCCCCTTACCATCACAACATTTACAAGGAGGATTGGAATAGCCTCCACACCGTTCTTTTTGCATTTCTTCCACGTCGGTTCCAGAATATTGCACTGCAAATACAAAAGGTACAACAACCAGCATTCCTAATAAAAACAACTTTCTCATAATAAATAATTTATATTAATGCCTACTCTATAAGGTTTTCGGCTTGTCCTTATCTATTTATTTAGAACTCTGGATCACAATATTAAAGATTAAAACTAAATCCTAATGTAACCCCATAGATCCAACCTTTGAAAGGGGTACAGGGCTTTTCATACCTATTGTAATAAGTGTCCTCTGCATCTGTAAAAACATTACTAAGTGTTTCGCCCCACCAATCGGAATTTCCATATCCATAGGAATACTCTCCATAAGCAGTTATAGAAAACTTTTTTATATAAACCGTAGCGGCTAAACCAAAAGCTCCGGTAATAAGTATTTTTTCTTTCTGCCATTTGGATAATCTTAATAAACTCCAATAGGGCTGTAACTCAAAATTTTTCCCAATGGGAATATACAATCCCATACTTTCTGCGGCCATACAAAACAATACAGTCCGAATCCAACTATCCATCTCTGACGACACTGTATACCCCAAGAATGTTAATAATGTTGCTGTCGCACCCAACGGACTGATACTATAATAATCCTTAGTCTTTGTAAAATTGGCATTCCACCCAATCCCACAAGAATTTATTTCAAATGGAATATACGATACATTTACAGTCCCCCCTATATTATCCTTATAACGCAAATGAGAGCCTGTGAATCCAGCCCTTATAATAAACTCATTATCCTCATGATAAGCACCTTCACCCATACACATACACGGAAACAAAACACTTATCAATAGTAGTTTGAATTTTCTCATTTCCTCTTTATTATTTTATTATGCAAATAAAATCCCAAAAAGAGAAATTAAGAACAATCTCATATCATCTATAAATTGACACTACTGTCGCAAATAAGTAGAAATTGAACACCGATTGGAAACCCCTTCACAGCCCTCTATGTAAAACATTTATCCCATCAAAAAGTCAAACAGACGGCTTACTTCTCTTTCAAGTGTTCCGAGAAATATTGAAAAAAATCATAATTCAAGATTCGAGAAATACGGGTGAGCAACTCGGTATCGATATACTCTTTGCAGAATATCTTGTACACATTGACCCGGCTGCAAGAGAGTTTGCGGGCAAACCAAGCGACACTGCGCTCCTCGGCTTTCAATCGCTCTTTAATGAGTTCCCCTATCGGTTTCATAGCGAAAAGATTCTTTTTACCGTCCCCATAAGAAGGTTTAATATAACAACGAAGCGTGGAACTGAACACTCACACCACAGTTTGAAGGTCGTAGGAAACCCGAGATACAGATATGAGATAGCAGCCCACGCCCGTGATGCGTGAGAACCACCATGCCTAACCTTGTATCTCGTTTCGAAAATTTCCTACGTTTTCAAACTACAAGACAAGCATAACGCTTCTTTTTAATTTAATATGTATTGGAAAGGACTGCCCCTCTCCTCTGCAAAAATAACGAAAGACAAACACAGAATTTTATTCCGCCAAGTCACACTTCATTTTCACATACTTTACAAAAGTAGTGAAAGGTAAGTGCAAAAAAAAGAGTTTTGCTTATTTTTTCTGTTGAACCGCACCTTATATCCAAACATAAAGAAACGTCACAAGAAAGCGAGATCCATCTCCATAATTCTTTATTCGAACCATTTTTTAATAAAAAAGCCCCGAAGAATCACTCCGGGGCTAAAAAACAAGACGTTAAAATTTATTCTTCGTCTTCATTCACTTCGAATAGACCATCGAGTAATCCGGATGCCTGTTGCATGGCATCATTGAAATTTTTTTCGATAAATTTAGCACCTCTTGTCATCGAAGCTTTCATAAAACGTCCCTGCAAGCGTCCAATCTCCACTAAATCTTCTTCGGTCAGTTTATCTTTATACTCTTCATAATACGTTGTGGTAAACCGCTCGTACTCTTTCAATGCCTCATTCCAATCCGCCTCGGTTTCGAAATCGGTATTCTCCACCTTATCCACAAACGATTTGAACTCTTTCAAATACGAATTTTTACTGTGCACGCCGCACGATACGAACGATAATACTGAAATCACCGCAACAATTAAACCCATTTGATAAAAACGTTTCATATATCTTCATACTTTGCATTTCATACAAAAATAATACAAGTAAAAATACTACACTCCAAAATAGAAAGTATATTTGTATATAAAAAAAACAATCTACGAAAATGAAGCCCATCAAATTATTCTATCAAGCTCGTTGCCCATTTTGTAAACGGGCATTCAATTACATCGACGAATTGAAAAAACGTCCCGTATATAAAGACATTGTCATCGAAACCATTGAAGAAACCGAACACCCCGATATTGCAGACCAATATGATTACTATTACGTTCCAACGTTTTACATCGCAGACGAAAAGGTGCACGAGGGCGGTATCTATCCCAATGAAGTCGAAGCTATTTTCAAAAAGGCTTTGGTACAAGAGTAACGAAAAATTTCTGCACTCGTTACCGAGGGGCTTAGCACTTCTCTCCTGTTCGGCATTCCGGTACAGGGGAGAGGGATAATCATGGAAACGATGTGACTTTAGGGGCGTTCATGTGTCTCTCCTGCCTTGCCTCGTTGTGAGTCCTATATACAAAAAGAGAGAAAGCCGAAGGGGTTCTCCCTCTCCGGCTCTCTCTCCTATAAGTTGGCGGCTACCTACTCTCCCACTTGCGCAGTACCATCGGCGTGGCGGGGCTTA